>JAQXCN010000068.1 GCA_029251865.1 Crocinitomicaceae bacterium
TGTAACCGTATCCGAACCTGAAAATAGACAAAAGTCAGTAGCAATAACGATTACATCAATAGAACCGTTTTGTTCAATACCTTGGGTTATGGTATCCCCTGTTCCAATAGAGTTTCCATCTAAATCTGTCCATTCGTAGGTGTAGGGCGCATAGCCTCCAGAGGCCGATGCAAAAATGGAAACACTATCATTTGCGCAAACGATGGTTGTGTCTGATTCTGTTATGTTCAATATTGGACCATCACCGATATAAATAATACCTGAAGATACAATGGTATCTCCACAGATGTTTATTAGTTCGACAGATATAGTTACAGATTCAAAATCTTCGTCTATACCATCTTGAAAAGGAGATAAAGTAACCGTAACAGAATCTTGACCTGGGAGGAAAACAATAGAATCAGGTAAAAAGTTGTAATCCGTACCCTCTATGGCCTCACCTCCAATTTCGTAGTTAATTACGAGTGTATCTGCAGTATCATTATCAGGTCGCGTAAAATAAAAATTGGCGTCTGTACAACCTTCAACGATAGTTGTATCGCCAGAAACAGTTGCAACAGTAACGTCGACGGCATCAGAAACAAAACTACCCGCCTCAATAAAAACGGCAGTGTTTAAATAGTCATCCGTACAATCTGCAATAGCATATTTAAAATGATAAGTTTCACCACACTGAACATCAAGTTCTACGGGAATAGGAACGGTAAATCCGTTGTGCGTAAAAGAATTACCGTTGTTATTTATATAAAATTGACCATTGAGTCCTGGATGTATTGTACTTATGGTTATAGGTGTGTTGGTTCCCGGTACAACCGCTACGTTTTGAGATCCGCCTGGAAATGCGGGAGGAGCACCGAAAGGACCAGCGATTCCTGGACCACTTACAAAAAAAGCAAATACATCATTAAAATTTGAATTTACCCACTGTAAGTATTCATCCGAAGAAAACACAAAATTAAAGGCCGCAACGTTAGACGAAGGGACAAAATCGAACTCTAAAATAGCTGCATCACTGGTAGTAAAAATACCAGGATTCACAGATTGTGCGACAGCAAGTAAATCATTATCAGCAATACCGCTTCCAGGTTGTCCATCATCTGCTAAGTTAGGAGCTCCCAATAGTCCATTAATAGGTCCGGCCGCCATAACGACTCCAGCATCAAAACCTACATTGGCATTTGTGCCGTTGAAAGTTCCTATTTGTGTAGGGTTCCCTGTAAATGTCACATTTGAAATTTCAATACCGCCACCAACAAGGCTCTGAACGTATTGCTCAGGAGTCATACCTGAAGCAACTGTTAATTGTGCACTAACGGAATGAGTAACAAACAAAATTGAAAGAAGTAAGAAGAGTGTCTGTTTCAAATTTCTAATATTGATATTTTAACTTTTAGACGCATTCAATAAGCGCTTAGTTGCTCGCAAAAGTAAGGAATAATTCAAGACAAAAAAAAAGTTATATCTCGGTAGATCTACGAAAATAAAAGATTGCTCCATTTTTTTCGCGAATATCCGTATTTTTACACCGCTATTAAACGGTTTTTTTTAATTAAAAAAACAATCGTTTTCAATCCTATAAATACTTTATGAAAAACACTCAAGATTATATTGCCTCGAACAAGAATCGCTTCTTAGAAGAATTGATGACGCTTTTAAGAATTCCTTCCGTATCTGCAGATTCCAACTTTAATAACGATGTTGTAGAATGTGCTGAGGCACTGGCAAAAGACCTTAAAAAGATTGGTTTAGACAAAGTTGAAATTTGTAAAACTAAAGGGCATCCAATTGTCTACGGTGAAAAAATACTCGACAAGGCGCTTCCTACAGTACTTGTTTATGGTCATTACGACGTTCAACCTGCGGACCCTATCGATTTATGGACAAACCCTCCTTTTGAACCTATTATAAAAGAATCGGCAATTCATCCTCAAGGTGCAATTTTTGCAAGAGGGGCTTGCGACGATAAAGGCCAAATGTATATGCATGTTAAAGCTGTTGAGTCGATGCTGGCAAAAAATGAGCTTCCTTGTAATGTGAAATTCATGATTGAAGGTGAAGAAGAGGTTGGTAGCGAAAACCTTGGTGTATTTGTAAAAGAAGAAAAAGAAAGACTTGCTGCAGATATTATTTTAGTTTCAGACACTGGAATGCTCGCCAATGACGTGCCCTCTATAACAACCGGATTAAGAGGTTTGAGTTATGTTGAGGTAGAAGTTACGGGTCCTAACCGTGATCTTCATTCTGGTCTTTATGGCGGTTGTGTTGCCAACCCAATAAACATATTATGTGAAATGATTGATTCTCTCCAGGATGAACATAAAGCAATCACAATTCCAGGTTTTTATGATGATGTCGATGTCCTATCAGTTGAAGAAAGGGCTGAAATGGCAAAGGCGCCTTTCTCTCATTCGGCATATTGCGAAGCTTTAGACATTGAGGACACAATGGGTGAGTCTGGGTACTCTACTCCTGAACGAGGTTCAATTCGACCCTCATTGGATGTTAACGGTATTTGGGGTGGTTACACGGGAGAAGGAGCTAAAACCGTTATTGCATCAAAAGCATATGCAAAAATTTCAATGCGTTTGGTTCCAAATCAGGACCCTAAAAAAATCACTGAACTATTTAGCAAACACTTCAATGCCCTTGCACCTAGAGGTGCAACGGTTAAAGTGACTCCTCATCACGGTGGAGAGCCTGCCGTAACTCCAGTAGATTCCATTGGCTATCTATCAGCGAGTGATGCCTACGAAAAATCTTTTGGCGTTAAACCGATACCGGTAAGAAGTGGAGGTAGTATTCCGATTGTAGCGATGTTTGAAAAAGAACTAGGCTTAAAAACGGTTCTTATGGGCTTTGGTCTCGATAGTGATGCGATTCATTCGCCAGACGAACATTTCGGCTTATTCAACTACTACAAGGGCATAGAAACAATTCCGTACTTTTTTGAAGCCTTCGCAAAAAGAATGAAATAAAATGAGAATCTTTAGTTTTGTTTTAGTTTATCTCTTTTTATCATCATGTTCCCCTTTCTTGATGCCTGAAGTTGAACGTTTTGATGGCACAACCGGTTTAGATATTAGGGACAAAAAGGTATCAATTACACTAAATGGACGTGTTAATAATCCCAATAAAAAAAGAGTGTCTTCAGAGAAGCTAAAAATGAATGTCAGCGTTAATAACAAGATGCTTGCAACCGTTTATGCAAATGAAAAAGTGGTTCTTGAAAAAACAAGCCATACTGATGTTTCCATCCCAGTAGAGATAGAATTAGAACCTGGAGCTGTTTTTAGAATCGGAATGCTAACGCTCAAAGATTCCGCAGACTTTTTATTTACAGGTTCTGCCCGAGGAGGTTGGGGTCTTTTAAAAAAACGTGTCCGTTTTAATATCGAACAACGCTTACCTACAAAATCATTAAAACTACCTTAAATGCTATCGGCTGAACATCCTAAAAAATTATTTTTATTAGATGCTTATGCACTAATTTACAGAGCTTACTTTGCTTTTTCTAAAAACCCTCGAGTCAATTCTAGAGGAGAAAATACTTCAGCCGCATTTGGTTTTACAAATGTTTTAATTGACATCTTAAAAAACGAGCGGCCTACTCATATTGCTGTGGTTTTTGATCCTCCTGGGGGGTCAACAATAAGGCAAGAGGACTTTAAAGAATACAAAGCCCACCGTGAGGCAATGCCTGAAGATATCCGTTCGATGATCGGCCCAATTAAAAATTTGATCCAATCCTTTAATATAGAAGTTGTTGAAGTTGCTGGCTACGAGGCTGATGATGTCATCGGAACCCTCTGTAAAGAGGCAGAAAAGCACGGGTTCCTGACATATATGATGACGCCTGACAAAGATTATGCCCAGCTTGTTTCATCAAATTCATTCATGTACAAACCAGGTCGTGGAGGTGCGCCTGCACAAATCTGGGGTGTCCCAGAGGTACAAGAGAAGTTTGGTGTAGATGACCCACTTCAGGTTATTGATATTTTAGGGCTTTGGGGTGACGCAGCCGATAATATTCCCGGAATACCAGGGATAGGTGAAAAAACCTCTAAAATCTTGGTCTCAAAATACGGTTCAATCGAAGGACTTTTGAAGAACGTAGAAGACCTAAAAGGTAAGCAAAAAGAAAATGTTATAAATTTTGGGGATCAAGGGCTGTTATCTAAAAAACTAGCAACCATAATTACAGATGTGACCGTTGAATTTAACGAAGAAAAACTAAAGATTAAAACAGTAGATAAAGTAAAACTAAAGCATGCTTTTACCGAACTCGAATTCCGAACTTTAGGAAAAAGAGTTCTTGGTGAAGAGATCGAGCTGAAAACGCAGGAGGAGACTCCTAATTTAAAAACACCTTCCAAAGACACCTCTCAGCTGGATCTTTTTGGAGCCCAAAGCCTAGTTGAAGAAAAACAACCAAAGACAACCTCCTCTTTTAAAACAATCACAACAGAAGCTGCAAAATATCATTTGGTAGATACAGAAGAGGAAATTGAAAAGCTTATTGCATTACTTTCAAAACAAACTGAATTTTGTTTTGATACGGAAACAGACAATATAGAGCCCAGGCATGCCAACCTTGTTGGAATATCATTTTCGTATCAACTCAAGGAAGCCTTTTATGTGCCGATAACGGAAACAAGTTCGGTTTCTGAAAGCCTGATTCAACGTTTTAAAGATCTGCTGATGAACACAAGCATATTAAAAATAGGACACAACTTAAAGTATGATTTAAAAGTACTCAGCCGCTATGGAATTAACGTTTCTTCGGCATGCTTTGATACTATGATTGCACATTACCTCATTAATCCTGAATCTAAACAGAGCATGGATTTTCTTGCGGAAAAACACCTGAATTATCAATGTGTCTCCATTGAATCATTGATCGGCAAAAAAGGTAAAAATCAAAAGAACATGAAAGACATTCCCGCAGCACAAATCAGTGATTACGCTTGTGAGGATGCAGATATTACATTTCAATTAAAAAAACTTTTTGAGCAAGAAATAAAACAACCACATCTCAAATCACTTTTCGAAAATGTTGAAATGCCTCTGATGTTTGTGCTAAAAAATATGGAGATTGAAGGTATTAACATTGATGTCCCTGCTCTCAAGTCATTTGGTGCAGAGCTTAATGATGATTTGATTCGATTAAAAAAAGCAATACTAAATGCAGCAGGAGAAGAGTTTAATCTTGACTCTCCTAGACAACTTGGAACAATTCTTTTTGAGAAAATGCAAATTTCAAGCAAAGCAAAAAAAACAAAAACAGGACAATACGCCACTTCTGAAGATGTGCTTCAAAAACATGAAAAGGACCATCCGATTGTCGGGGATATTTTAGAATACCGACAACTGAAAAAACTAAAAAGCACTTATGTTGACCCTTTACCTGAATTGTGTGACCCTATCGATGGGAGAATTCATACAAGCTTCATGCAAACAGTCACGGCAACAGGGAGGTTGAGTTCTAATAATCCTAACCTACAGAATATTCCTATTCGAACAGCAAAAGGTCGTGAAATCAGAAAGGCCTTTGTCCCGAGAGACAATTCACATCAATTGATGGCCGTAGATTATTCTCAAATTGAGCTACGAATTATTGCCGCTTTGAGTGATGATAAATCAATGATTGAGGCCTTTAAAAATGGAATTGACATTCACACCGCGACTGCTTCAAAGGTTTTCCACACCCCCGTTGATACAATCACACGCGAACAAAGGTCGCAAGCAAAAGCTGTTAACTTTGGAATCATCTATGGTCAATCTGCTTTTGGCTTGGCGCAAAATTTAAATATTAGTCGCAAAGAGGCAAAGCAAATCATAGATAGCTATTTTGAAGAATACCCCACGATAAAAAAATACATGGAAAACGTGGTAGCTGAGGCACGAGAACAGGGCTATGTTAAAACCGTTCTTAACCGAAGACGTTACCTTCCTGACATCAACAGTACCAATGCTATTGTTCGGGGATATGCCGAACGTAATGCTATTAATGCCCCAATTCAAGGTTCCGCCGCGGATGTCATTAAAGTTGCTATGGTGGCCGTTCAAAAAGAGATGTTCGAAAGGGGTTTAAAATCCAAAATGATTCTTCAGGTGCATGATGAATTGGTATTTGATGTTCACCCCCAAGAAAAAGAGACGCTTGAAAAATTAGTTAAAGAAAGTATGGAGGGCGCATTGAAGCTAAGTGTTCCCCTCGAAGTTGAATATAAGATCGCTGGAAATTGGCTTGATGCCCATTGATAATATTTGTTAATCCATACATCACTTAGGAAATTGACTCTTTAATAGTTGTATCTTTGTGTCTCAAATTTTGGAAATGGATATTTGGATTAAAGCTGCACAATTATTTTTATCACTCGCTATACTTGTCACCCTTCATGAGTTGGGTCACTTCATCCCTGCGAAAATCTTCAAAACACGAATTGAAAAATTTTATCTGTTTTTCAATCCCTGGTTCTCACTTTTTCGATACAAAAAAATAAACGGAAAGAAGAAATATTCTTGGTTCACCAAAGAATCTCCATCAGCATGGAAAGATGATGAAAGCACCACGGAGTGGGGGCTTGGCTGGCTACCTCTTGGTGGTTATGTTAAAATATCAGGGATGATTGATGAGTCCATGGACAAAGAACAAATGGAAAAACCAGCTGAGCCTTGGGAGTTTCGTTCTAAACCAGCATGGCAACGCTTGATAATAATGGTTGGAGGGGTAACTGTAAACTTACTTCTTGGGTTTTTTATTTATACCATGGTTATTTTCGCATGGGGTAGGGTGCAAATCAATCCTCAAAAAATGGATCATGGTCTAAGTGTTCACCCTTACATTACTGAAAAATATGGAATAGAATCAGGGGATAAGATTCTAAAAGTAGACGATGAAACACTCACAAACCTTGACGAGCTGAATAAAATCATCATGCTGCGAGACATCTCAAAGATGACAGTTCAGCATGAAAATGGGACTACGGAGACTATTGTAATTCCAGAGGAAATCGGACTAGAGCTTTTTCAAAATAATGCTTTTCCTGCCTTTGGTATGCGCTCAACTTCCTCCTATGTTGAAGCTGTAAACCCCGCATCAAATGCTGAAAAATCAGGGCTACAAGCCAAAGACAAGTTGATACAAATTAATGGAGAAGACATAACCTACTTTGATGAGATTCAAAGTGCTTTATATGCCAACAAAAACAAATCGGTGGCACTAACAGTCCTTCGCGAATCAAACGAAAACAAAAGTGATACGATTACACTAAATGCTAAAGTAAATGAAACTGGAACGATTGGTTTCGCTGTTGGAGTTTCAGCAGTTCAAGATTCTTCGGCTGTCGAAACACTTTCTTACTCTTTTTTAAATAGTATTTCAGAAGGAACCAAATACGGGTTAAATACACTTGGCGACTATGTAAGTCAATTCAAGTTCATCTTCACCAAAAAAGGAGCTGGATCCGTTGGTGGCTTTGCTACAATTGGAAATCTATTCCCAGGTGTTTGGGATTGGCAAGCATTCTGGATGCAAACGGCTTTGCTTTCTATAATTTTAGCGTTTATGAATATCCTACCTATTCCTGCGCTTGACGGCGGGCATGTTATCTTCTTAATTTATGAGATGATAACGGGTAAAGAAGCGCCACAGCGAGTTTTGGAAGTTGCGCAATATATTGGAATTTTCCTTCTACTCGGCCTTATGATTTATGCCAACGGAAATGATTTAATCCGTTGGATTAACGGTGGGTTTTAGAAGCTATCTTAAAAGCACATCTTTGAATTCAAATGAATTTTGTTTCTTTATAGAAAATTAAAACAATGAACTTTAAACGCCCAACGATTACTTTCTTTTCTGTATTATCAATAAGCCTTTTTCTAAGCTCCTGCGGAGGAACATCTGCATGTGACTGCAAAGCGAATGACCTCAAAGGATCTGCTGGCGATATAGAAATGGATGAAAAATGTAAAGCTGCTGAAAACGCTATGAGCGTGGAAGAAAAAGGAGCATACATTTCTGAATATAAGGACTGTAAGTAGTCTTCAGCTTAAATATTTCGGGGCTCCTAGAGCATTAGGTGTCTTAAATTGAACCTAAATTAAATCCTATGCAAGATTTTCAAAATTATATTCTTGGCTCCTGGGAAAAGGGTGAAGGTATAGAAACGAATCTATACAATGCCATTAATGGAGATGCGCTTGGCGGAGTATCAAGTGCGGGTATCAACTACAAAGAAGTTCTGAAATATGGACGAAATATAGGTGGACCAGCGCTCAGAAAAATGACGTTTCAAGAAAGAGGAAGAATGCTGAAGGCTTTGGCCTTTTTTCTTCTGGAAAGAAAAGCCACCTACTACAAGGTAAGCGCTTGGACAGGTGCAACCAAAATTGACTCCTGGATTGATATTGAAGGTGGTATTGGAAATTTATTTGCAAATGCATCATTAAGGAAACAATTTCCTGACCTTCCTTATTACGTAGACGGTGTTGCCGCAGCTCTCTCAAAAGAAGGAAGCTTTATCGGTCATCATATAATGGTTCCTAAAGAAGGCGTCGCTATTCATATTAATGCCTTCAATTTCCCCATTTGGGGCATGCTTGAAAAAATCGCTGTAAATCTAATGGCTGGCGTCCCTGCAATCGTCAAGCCATCGGAATTCACCTGTTACCTGACGGAAGTTATGGTTAGAGACATTATTGCCTCAAAAATATTACCCGAAGGTGCGCTTCAGCTGGTCTGTGGTCTTGGAAGAGGAATTCTTGATCATGTCGACGCGCGAGATACGGTTACCTTCACAGGAAGCGCTTCAACTGGAAAAATACTAAAAGGTCTGCCGCAAATTAATGAAAACAGCGTCTCTTTTAATCTAGAAGCAGATTCGTTAAATGCCTCTATCCTTGGCGTGCATGCGACTCCTGACACAGAAGAGTTTCAATTGTTTATTAAAGAATGTGTAAAAGAAATTACCATTAAAGCAGGTCAAAAATGTACAGCTGTGCGTAGAATTATCGTTCCTGAAGACCTCATCGATGAGGTTCAACAGGCGATTAGCAATAAGCTTGAAAAAATAAAAATAGGTGACCCTGCTATCGAAGGGGTTCGAATGGGGGCATTAGCTTCTCGACTTCAAGTAGAGCGAGTACGCGAAAGTGTTTTAACATTAGAAAAATCTCAAAAAATTGTTTCTGGTGATATAGATAATATTGATATTCAAGGCGGGAACAAAGATCTCGGTGCTTTTTTTGCACCCATTTTATTTAGAAATGAAGACCCCTTTAATAAAGTTGCTTGTCACGATATTGAAGCATTTGGCCCTGTTTCCACAATCATGCCCTATAAAGACCTCAACGAAGCTATTGAACTTGCCAAAATGGGCAAGGGCTCTTTGGTTTCATCAATTGTAACGCCAAACAATCAAGAGGCCAGAGAATATGTTGTAGGCGCCGCGAGCATGCATGGCCGAATCCTCGTTCTTAATAAAGAATGCGCCAAAGAAAGTACGGGGCACGGTTCACCAATGCCGCTTCTTACACATGGTGGTCCAGGACGTGCTGGAGGAGGAGAAGAAATGGGTGGAAAAAGAGGTGTACTCCATTACCTGCAAAGAACTGCCATCCAAGGTCACCCAACTACCATCACTGCCATTACCGAACAGTTCCAAATAGGTGCAGAAATGCCCGAAGCGAACCCGCATGTCTTTCGGAAACACTTTGAAGAATTAGTTGTCGGTGAAACCGTATTTACACACAAACATACTGTGACAGATGCTGATATTGTCAATTTTGCAAATGTATCAGGAGATAACTTTTATGCCCATATGGATGCCACCTCATTAGAAGGAACAATTTTTGAACAACGCGTGGCACACGGGTATTTTATTCTATCAAAAGCTGCTGGGCTTTTCGTTGATCCCAAAAAAGGTCCCGTTTTATTAAACTATGGATTAGATGATGCTCGATTTATAAAACCCGTATATCCTGGAGCTACAATTGGTGTTCGTTTTACTGTTAAAGAAAAAATGGACCAAGAAAAAAGAAGCGAAGACGATATTGCAAAAGGTATTGTTCGCTTTCTTGTTGATGTCTACGACGAGACAGGTGAGACTGTAGCGTTGGCAACCATTCTAACCATGGTGAAAAAAATAGACCAAACTTTATGATGCATAATCGCTTCCCAAAGGCCAAATATGCTAACATCTTCAGTTATAAAATTTCTAATAAACGTCGGTTTATACTGGGTTTAATGAAAAAATATTAATACCGGTAAAAGATATTCCAGGATATTTAGGTTATCAAAATATAAAAAACGAATCAGGACGCAATATTTTCACAAGTTACTGGGAATCTAAAGAAGCCATCAGTGACCTAACTACAAGACGCATAAAATCGCAAAAACTAAAGGCACGCACTGGTAAGTAGACTATCATAGTAGGGTCGTAAAAATTGTAGACAGTACAGAATGCAGTTCTCAATAGTTATAAATTAACAATTGATTTTCAGGTTCTTACATTGAGTTATAAGAAATACTTGTGCACTTTCTTGCCTAAGTGTCATTTATACACTAAGTTTGGTGATATATATTAAAATCTATACCATGATCTCGACTAAAAAAAGAAGCCTAAACGAAATTAGACAAACAAAAGACTCCTTTTATGAGGTTCCTAATCTTAACAAAAAAAGTGTCGCAGAAGAAGTCATTGAGGCTTATCTTAATCACCCAGGGGCACCTAATGAAATCTCGAAAGAAAACGTCAACGATTTTATAAAGTTTCTGAACATGAACCGTTACAAAATTACTCAAGAATAAATGAGTTCTAGCATAGGTCGTAAAATCAATTTTATCTTCCTTGCTATCGTTGTCTTTCTAATTTTGATTGGCAACAAAACCTACGACTATAACGTTTCTGAGCAAGCTATTGACAGTGGCGATACTGCATGGATGCTTGTATCAAGTGCCTTTGTACTCTTGATGACTCCTGGCCTCGCCTTCTTTTATGGAGGAATGGTAAATGTCAAAAACATTATCTCAACAATGCTTCAAAGCTTTGTTGCTCTAGGTGTAATTACTGTCGTGTGGGTCTTTGTTGGTTTTAGCCTTTCGTTTGGAGATAGTATCTATGGTATTATTGGCAACCCAACAACCTTTTTGTTTTTTGAGAATGTGACCCTTGCCCCGAATCCAGAATATGGCCCTACCATCCCTTTTTTACTTTTTGCCTTTTTTCAATTAAAGTTTGCCATTATTACACCAGCACTAATTTCAGGTAGTTTTGCTGAGCGCATTCGTTTCAGAAGCTATATTCTTTTCATGCTCCTTTTCACCTTACTTATATACACACCGCTTGCACACATGACGTGGCATCCTGAAGGATTATTTCGAAGATGGGGTGTTATTGACTTTGCAGGTGGAACGGTTGTTCACATGTCTGCGGGTCTTGCGGCACTTGCTGGTGCCTTGTTCCTAGGAAAGCGAAAAACTATTATCGAGAAACCCGCAAATATCCCGTTCGTAATTCTGGGAACAGGATTGCTTTGGTTTGGATGGTTTGGATTCAATGCTGGTTCCGCTTTAGGGGCTAATTTCGATGCAGTTGTTGCATTTGCAAACACAAATGTCGCTTCAGCAACGAGTATGATTACCTGGATATTTTTTGACCGCTTTACAAATCGAAAAATGTCAGCAATCGGAGCGTGCATTGGAGCGATTGTGGGCCTCGTTGCTATTACACCTGCCGCAGGAGTCGTCACGCTTGGGCAGAGTATGTTTATTGGTTTTGTGGCGGCATTAATTAGTAATTTGGCGATTCGGCTCTTTAGAAAGCTCAATATTGACGACACCTTAGACGTCTTCCCTAGTCATGGGATCGGTGGGATTACCGGAATGATATTAACTGCTTTGTTCGCTTCGGAGGTTGGCCTAATCTATGGTGAAACTGAGACCTTTGTAATGCACCTTGTCGCCATTTTACTTGTTGTTGTTTACACATTAGCCATGAGCTATTTTTTGTTTAAGATCGTAAACCTAATAACACCCCTAAGGGTTCGAGAGGATCAAGAAGAAAGAGGCTTGGATGCTTCTCAACATGGAGAACACTTTTTATAGTTTCAATACAAAAAGTTGTTGTAGGGATATCGAACCTTAAAGATCTCTTTTACTTCTTTGTACAAAATACCCCTGAGCTCATCCATATTTTCCTTCTTTTGAGCGGAAATGAATATGACTTTCTCTGGGCCTAATTTAGCCATCCATGATTTTTTAAGGGCATCAAGGGATGATAAACCATCAGGATCCTCAAGTTCATCTTCAGGAGGCAAGTAAGCATCGATTTTATTAAAAACAACAATAGTCGGCTTTTCAGATTTATCTATCTCTGCTAATGTTTCATTTACGACACGATAATGGTCCTCAAAATTTTGATGAGAAATATCCAATACATGAATTAGTAAGTCTGCTTCACGAACCTCATCAAGCGTCGATTTAAAAGATTCCATAAGCTGCTGTGGAAGCTTTCTTATAAAACCTACTGTATCCGTTAATAACAGTGGTAAATTGCCGAGAACCACCTTTCTTACAGTAGTATCCAAAGTTGCAAAAAGCTTGTTTTCTGCAAAGACCTTTGACTTTGACAACACATTCATTAAGGTACTCTTCCCAACATTTGTGTACCCCACAAGCGCAACCCGAACAAGCTGACCACGATTGCCTCTTTGAACACGTTTTTGCTTATCTATGGATTTTAGGCGCTCTTTCATTAATGAAACTCTCTGGCCTATAATCCTTCGATCTGTTTCTATTTGGGATTCTCCTGGACCACGCATTCCAATTCCTCCTTTTTGACGTTCTAAGTGGGTCCAGAGACCTGTTAATCTAGGGAGCATATATTGAAGTTGCGCGAGTTCTACTTGAGTCTTTGCGTGATAGGTCATTGCCCTACTCGCAAAAATGTCTAAAATTAAAATCGTTCTGTCTAAAATTTTACATTCTAAAATCTTTTCTATATTTCTAAGTTGTGATGGCGAGAGCTCATCATCAAAAATCACTAACGTTATATCTTTTGCCTTGATATACTCCCTAATTTCATCGATTTTCCCGCTTCCAACATAAGTTTTTGGATTTGGAACAGGAAGGTTTTGA
Source organism: Crocinitomicaceae bacterium (assembly GCA_029251865.1). Lineage (GTDB taxonomy): Bacteria > Bacteroidota > Bacteroidia > Flavobacteriales_D > Crocinitomicaceae > UBA952. Next base: position 13,139 of record JAQXCN010000068.1, read on the forward strand.
AGAAAAATATGTTCCGTTTGTGCTCCTGCTGTTTCAGCGAGAAAACGCAATTCCTCTAGATGTTCTCGTGCTTCTTCGTCTGAAATTCTTGAATGTGCAACACCCACAAGCGCACAAAGTTCTTGTTCTATTTCAATATTTTTGGTTGGCTTTCCCATTAATTTCTCAAGCTAATCACGTACTCAGATAACCAAGACAGTTTTTCTTCGGAATTCAGCGTTTTTACGTAAGAAGGCATTGCTCCCTTTCCTTCCCGAATTATTTTTTGAATCGCATCGGTATTCAACGTACTTATTTGTAAGTTTTTAGATCCACTAGCACCAAGGTCCCCTGTTGCACCATGACATCTTGTGCAATGGATCGTATAGAGTTTTTCGCCATTCTCTATAGCTGATGCGCTCCACTGTTCTTCAGCATCTTCAACACCACAAGAGAATAGAAAAAGGAATGAAAAAATAAAAATGACCCTCAGAACCATTGACCTCCTAAACCTCTAAATGGCCACGGAATTGATGCAATAATTAATACCAGACCTATTACATACCACAAAGCTATTTTCTTGTTTTTCAGAATGGCTGATTCTTGTTTTTCGGCCAACTTCCGCCCAACCGTAACGACTACAATTGCCGCTAACATTCCGATAAGGTGTTCCATACCATAAAAACGCAAAGCTGCATCTTTCATCCAACCCGAGGCAAACGATACTTTAGGAGAGATGAAATATAAAATCAAGCCTAATAATAATTGTAAATGCAGGGAAATCATAGCAAATAAATTTACCATTTTATCCCTTTTTTCATAACTCGACTTATTTTTTCCAATTGCATTAAATATTGCATATAACAATAAGCCCAATACGAGCCATCTTAACCCTGAGTGTGCATGTACCAACATAGTTTTTATTTAATCGTTCAATTTCAAAACAGCAAGAAATGCTTCTTGTGGCACTTCAACTTTACCAACTTGACGCATGCGTTTTTTTCCTGCCTTTTGTTTTTCTAATAATTTTCTTTTCCTTGTAATATCTCCCCCGTAACATTTTGCCGTTACATCTTTTCTAAGTGCTTTTATCGTTTCTCTTGCAATAACTTTTGCCCCAATTGCAGCTTGCACAGGTATTTCAAATTGTTGTCTTGGAATCAATTCTTTCAACTTTAAACAAATTCTTTTTCCCAGATCAAAAGCATTGCTTCTGTGGACTAAAGCTGACAGTGCGTCAACCTGTTCTCCATTTAATAACAAATCCATTTTTATTAAATCAGACGCTTTATATCCGGTCGGGTGATAATCAAAAGATGCGTAGCCTCGTGAAACAGATTTAAGCCTGTCGTAGAAATCAAAGACGATTTCAGCTAACGGCATTTCAAAAGTAATTTCTACACGGTCTTGGGTTAAATATACCTGATTTTGTAATTCCCCTCGCTTTTCTATGCATAGGGTCATTATGGCACCAACATATTCCGTTTTAGTAATAACTTGGGCGCGAATATATGGCTCTTCAATTTTGTCCATTCCTGAGGGGTCTGGTAGCTCAGAAGGATTATTTACTATCATCACCTCATCAGGGGTCTTCTTCATGTAGGATTTATATGAAACGTTGGGCACAGTCGTTATCACGGTCATGTTAAATTCACGCTCTAACCGTTCTTGAATGATTTCCATGTGTAACATTCCCAAGAATCCACAACGAAAACCAAAGCCTAATGCAGCAGAAGATTCAGGTTCAAAAACGAGCGAGGAATCATTGAGTTGAAGCTTTTCCATAGAATACCTGAGTTCCTCATAATCCTCTGAATCAACAGGGTAAATACCTGCAAAAACCATAGGCTTTACATCTTCAAATCCTTTCAAAGCGCTTTCACACTGGTTTTCTGTGGAGGTAATCGTATCTCCAACCTTAACCTCATTCGCCTGCTTGATACCTGAAATTATATATCCAACATCCCCTGCTCTAACTTCTTTTTTGGGTTCTAATCCCATTTTTAAAACGCCTATTTCGTCTGCATTATAATCACGTTTTGTATTAAAGAACCTAATTCTTTGTCCTTTACGCATTACACCATTTTGTACACGATAATAAGCTATAATTCCTCTAAAAGGATTAAATACAGAATCAAAAATCATTGCTTGTAATGGCGCCTCCTCATCTCCTTTTGGAGGCGGAACAGTATTCACTACTGCAGCTAAAATTTCTTCTACACCTAAACCTGTTTTACCAGAAGCCTGAATGATTTCTTCATATTCGCAACCGATAAGCTCTACAATTTGATCCGAAACTTCTTCGGGCATCGCGCCCGGAAGGTCCATTTTATTTAAAATCGGAATAATTTTTAAGTCGTGCTCCAGCGCCAGGTACAGATTAGAAATGGTTTGCGCTTCAATTCCTTGAGACGCATCCACGATAAGTAATGCCCCTTCACAAGCGGCGATGGAACGTGATACTTCATAGGAAAAATCAACGTGTCCTGGTGTATCAATTAAATTTAAAACATAGTCATCACCTTCATACTGATAACTCATCTGAATTGCGTGACTTTTTATGGTAATTCCTCTTTCTCTTTCGAGCTCCATATCATCTAACGCCTGATTTTGCATTTCTCGCTCCGAGATAGTTCCTGTAGTCTGTAAAAGACGATCCGCAAGGGTGCTTTTTCCGTGGTCAATATGGGCAATTATGCAGAAATTTCGAATGTGCTTCATGAGTTCTCAAAATTACACTTTTAAATCCGATTATTTTGTCTGTTTGTAGACCTATTTCAAAATGAATTCACTTGATAAATCTAGCATATTCTACCTCTTTATGAAGCGGTGTTCCTTTTAGCATGAAATCTGCCATTTCTTTAGAAAGTAATGGCGCCATCATGTAACCCTTTGTACCCAAACCATTAAAAATAAAAAGGCCCTTGTGCTTCGGGTGCATTCCTAAAACCGGCCTTCTATCAACTACTGTTGGGCGCATACCCACCTGTTGACCCACGACTTTATAAGGTAGGTCTGTAATTCTTTGAATAACGACTTCAAGCTTTTCTCTTGCCTCTGTTGTTACGCTTAGCTCAGGTTCATTCCACTCATAAGTAGCTCCGAGCTTAAACTTATTTGAACCAAGAGGTAATAAGAATCCTTTTCGATTCCATGACTCACCCTCAGGTAATTCCTTACTTTCAAGTTCCAAAATCTGCCCCCTATTGTATTGGATATTTGCTGGTTCAAAAAAGGATATTTTATTGTTGGCAGAGCCACAACAAAAAACAACCGCATCATATTTTTCGGAACCGTAGGTTAGTTTAGAAGCATTGAACAAGTTCTCGTTGAAAAATGCTGTATTTAACACCCCTTGTTTACCCAAGTAATCATGGAGTCCTGTCATAAACACTTCAGACCGAATCCAAAAAGCACTTTTAACCAACCCAGAACCAAATTCACTTTTTGCATTTGGCACCTGCTTATGAAAATCGCTATGAACAGTTAAAAAATCATTGTATCCCGATTGGTGTTGTTTTTTTTCCCAATAACCGCGCTCTTGATCAGAGGAAAAAAACCTTCTAATTTTAAGGTCCGCCAAAAATTCAATGCCAAATTTCTGTTCAAGATCATTGTAAAAACTTCGTGCGTAGGGCAGCATTTCCGTAGCCCGCCAGGATAAGTTCATGCGCCTAAAAACCATTGGATTAACCATGCCGGACGCAATAACAGAGGAATAATTCTGGCCCCTATCCAAAACAGTAACATTTATGTTCTGCTCAATTAGCTGCAGCGCTAAAGAACCCCCTGCTATTCCTCCCCCAATGATTAAAACATTTTTCATACTGATTGCGCTAAAGCTAAGCTAAAAATAGTGATTTGTAAATTGGCATTCTTTTCCAAGAGAGCCTCACAAATGGCATTGATTGTGGCCCCCGTGGTTATAACATCATCCACAATTGCAACAGACTGATAATTTACAATGTCGTCTGAAATACGAAAACTGCCTCTTATGTTTTGAGCCCGCCCCTTTTTTGAAAGTTTTGTCTGGGTTTTAGTATTAAACGCTTTTTTTATCAGATTCGTTTTAACGGGCACACATATAATTCGAGAAACGCCGTTTGCAATCAATTCACTTTGATTATAACCACGGTCAAATCTTTTTCTTGGATGAATCGGCACCGGTATTAAAGCCTGGGCAAAAACTGTAGCGTTTTCCTCCTGAAACTGAAGGCCTAAAACCGTTCCAAAATAAGCTCCTAATCTGCTGTTATGCCTGTATTTCAACTCGTGTAGTAAGGTCTGAATTGGTGCAGAATCACGAAACCTGTAAAGCGCACAAATTTGAACCACCGACGTTGATTGTATTGCCTGAAAAACCTGATTATAGGTCTGTTTTCGCTGCCATTTAATTAATTCTAGGTCCATTAAACAAGTGTAACATAAATAGGGGCTCTTCGCTGTTAATTCTCGTTTACAATGAATGCATAAATCAGGATAAAGAAGATGAATTACTGGTTTTAGAAAGAAAATTATTTGACCGAAAAGCGCATAGAACCAAGACATAAAAGGGAAGTTATTCTATATGAACAATTCAGTGTGAAAAACACATTTCAATTTGATATAAACCGAGAAAGAATGTCCGCTATATTTATACTTATAAAAGATTGTAAAAAAATCAATACCATTTCTAAAAAACATCAATAAAAGTTTTAAAGTTTACTTAAAAACTTTGTGGATATCTTTCCCCTTGATGTTCATAATCGCTGAAAGGATTGCCAATGAATGGATTGCGATAATGAGTGTTGAAAACATTAAAGAATTGTTGATTTCTTTAATTTGATTTAGAAAGATTTTTAACAATTTTTGTATGCCTCAGCGGACTGAAGCTCTTCTCCAAATAAGAGTCCATAAAGAAAGCTAAGGAAGCAAGTTTTTTTAGGGAAACGCGATAAGAGTTACGAGGATTAAAAACCTCGCAGGAAATCGCCTCCCCTTAACGTTTTAGAAACCAAGTAACTAAATTAAATATGGCGGAAGCAACAGAACCCATTCTTCAAGAAAACAACAATAGATTTGTTCTTTTCCCAATTCAACATGATGACATTTGGTCTTTCTATAAACGGAGCGAAGCAAGTTTTTGGACAGCTGAAGAGATTGATCTATCACCAGATCTTATCGATTGGGAAAACAAACTGAATGATGATGAAAAACACTTCATTAAACATGTATTGGCCTTTTTTGCAGCATCTGATGGTATCGTAAATGAAAATTTAGCAGAAAACTTTCTGGCTGAAGTTCAATATACTGAAGCTAAATTTTTCTACGGATTCCAAATTGCCATGGAAAATGTTCACTCTGAAACCTATTCATTATTAATAGACACCTATATCAAAGACACAGCAGAAAAGAAAAACCTTTTTAATGCTATTGACACTTTGGATTGCGTAAAGAAAAAAGCAGACTGGGCATTGAGGTGGATTGATAAAGGTTCTTATGCAGAACGACTAGTTGCATTTGCAGCTGTAGAAGGAATTTTCTTCTCCGGCTCTTTCTGTTCAATATTTTGGTTGAAAAAAAGAGGTCTAATGCCTGGATTAACATTTTCAAATGAATTGATTTCAAGAGATGAAGGATTGCACTGTGATTTTGCTTGCCTCTTGTACACAAAACATTTGACGAATATGTTGCCCAAAGAACAGGTAGCAGGAATCATACAGGATGCCGTTGAAATTGAAAAAGAATTTGTTACAGATGCGCTTCCTGTAAGATTAATAGGAATGAATAGTGATTTAATGTCCCAATACATAGAGTTTGTAGCTGACAGACTTTTGGTCGAGCTTGGAAATGAAAAGATATACAATGCTACAAACCCATTTGGGTTTATGGAAATGATTTCGATTCAAGGTAAAACTAACTTTTTCGAGAAAAGAGTTGGGGAATACCAAAAGGCAGGTGTCCTTTCTGGAGACAATAGCCAGACATTCAGCACGGATGAAGATTTTTAAGAACCGAGTAAAGAGATTAGTAGATGTACGTAGTTAAAAGAGATAGTAGAAAAGAGCCTGTAAAATTTGATAAGATTACAGCGAGAATTGTAAAGATGTGTTATGGCCTTGACCCTTTGGTTTCGCCAGAAGCCGTTGCAATGAAAGTTATTGAGGGTATTTATGATGGTGTTACCACAACTGATTTAGATGAGCTTGCTGCTGAAGTTGCTGCTGCAAAAACAATTGACCATCCTGATTATGCATTATTAGCATCAAGAATTGCAGTTTCAAACCTTCATAAAGACACAAAAAAGACGTTTTCCGATGTTATGAGTGATCTTTACAATTACATAGACCCGAAAACTGGAGAAAATGCAGCGCTTCTTTCTGAAGAGGTCTTCGGGATTATAATGGACAATAAAGATCGTTTTGATTCCAACATAATATATGACAGAGACTTTAGATATGACTATTTTGGATTTAAAACACTCACGCGTTCATATCTATTTAAGTTAAACGGGAAAATTGTTGAGCGGCCACAGCAAATGTTAATGAGAGTATCAATAGGTATTCACAAAAATGACATTGAATCAGCGCTCAAAACCTACAACCTTATGTCAGAGGGTTGGTTTACACATGCAACACCGACATTATTTAACTCAGGAACACCAAAGCCTCAAATGTCTTCTTGTTTCCTACTTACAACAAAAGAAGATAGCATTGATGGTATTTACGATACACTAAAATCATGTGCTCAGATTTCCCAATCTGCAGGAGGAATTGGCCTTTCAATTCATGACATTAGAGCAACAGGCTCATATATTAAAGGCACGAATGGTGAGTCAAATGGTATTGTTCCGATGCTAAGAGTATTCAATGATACTGCGCGATATGTTGATCAAGGTGGTGGAAAAAGAAAGGGATCATTTGCAATATACCTAGAGCCTTGGCACGCTGATGTGTTTGATTTCTTAGATCTTAAGAAAAACCATGGTAAAGAAGAACAACGAGCGCGTGATTTATTCTATGCCCTATGGATTCCAGATTTATTCATGAAGCGTGTAAAAGAGAACGGTGATTGGACATTGATGTGTCCTCACGAATGTCCAGGTCTATCAGATACCCACAGTAAAGAATTTGAAAAGCTTTACACAAAATATGAAAAAGCCGGTAAAGGAAGAAAAACAATAAAGGCACAAGACCTTTGGTTCAAAATCTTGGAATCTCAAATCGAAACAGGGACACCCTACATGTTGTATAAAGATGCTGCAAATGCAAAATCTAACCAACAAAATTTAGGTGTAATCAAATCCTCTAACCTTTGTACAGAAATCATCGAGTATACAGCACCAGATGAAGTAGCTGTTTGTAACTTGGCTTCTTTAGCACTTCCAAAGTATATAAATGATGATAAAACTTTTGATTTCGATACGCTCTTCAATGTTACCTATCAGGCAACACTGAATCTGAATAAAATCATCGACGGGAACTATTACCCTGTCGAAGAAGCGAAAAACTCTAATCTAAGACACCGTCCTATTGGCCTTGGTGTTCAGGGATTAGCTGATGCTTTTATTTTAATGGGCTATCCATTTGAGTCTAATGAGGCAAAAGCACTAAACCAAGAGATCTTCGAAACCATATATTTTGCGTCAATGACCGCGTCCAAAGATTTAGCGAAGGAGCAAGGTCACTATGAGACTTATCCTGGATCGCCAGTTTCAAAAGGCATTTTCCAGTATGACATGTGGGATGTTAAACCAACAGACCGGTGGGAATGGAAAGTTTTAAAAGATGAAGTTAAAAAATATGGTGTGCGCAATTCTCTTTTACTAGCACCAATGCCTACAGCTTCCACCGCTCAAATACTTGGTAACAACGAATGTTTTGAGCCTTACACATCAAATATTTACACGAGACGTGTTCTTTCAGGTGAGTTTATTATAGTTAACAAGCACCTTCTTAAAGACCTTGTCAAAGAGAATCTATGGAATTCAGATATGCGTCAAAAAATAATGGCTGCAAATGGTTCTGTACAAAACATTGAAGAAGTTCCTCAGCATATTAAAGACCTTTATAAAACAGCTTGGGAAATTTCTCAAAAGGCGATTATAGAACAAGCTGCTGACCGTGGTGCCTATATCTGTCAAAGTCAATCACTCAATATCTTCATGGAAAACGCAAACTTTGGAAAATTGACCTCAATGCATTTTTACGGATGGGAAAAAGGGCTGAAAACAGGAATGTATTACTTACGGACTAAAGCTGCCACTGATGCCATTAAATTCACTGTAGACAAAACTGTTGTTGCCAATACGAGTCCTAAAACGGAAGAAGAAATAGCATGCGCTATTGACAATGAAGATGACTGTGAAATGTGTTCTGGTTGATTTTTAAACCAGCCATCAAAAATTAATAAACGGGGGATGCTTTACGCTCCCCCATTTTCTTTTATAACCCAATGAAATATTCGGCTTCACAATGAAAAAAATAAAATCAGCTTTAATCTCCGTTTTCTATAAAAATGGATTAGATGAGATTGTCAAAGAGCTTCACCACAATAATGTTCAAATCTATTCGACTGGTGGGACTCAAGCGTTTATCGAGTCATTGGATATCCCCGTAACTCCTGTAGAGGAATTAACAGAGTACCCTTCAATACTTGGTGGACGGGTAAAAACATTACACCCTAAGATTTTTGGTGGTATCTTAAATCGTCGCAACCTAGAGGAAGATCAAAAAACGATTGAAGCATATAATATACCGGCTTTAGACCTCGTTATTGTTGACTTGTACCCCTTTGAAGAAGTTGTTTCCTCGGGAGCCAATCATGATGATATCATTGAAAAGATTGACATTGGGGGCATCTCTCTTATCCGAGCTGCTGCGAAAAACTACACTGATGTTCTCGTTGTTTCATCAACAAATCAATACACTAGTTTTCTTGAACTACTAAAAATTCAAAATGGTGCATTTAACGAAGACCAAAGAAAAAGCTACGCAAAAGAATCCTTCCAGATTTCCTCACATTACGATACCTCAATATTTAATTACTTCGCAAGTGATTCAGACGACGCGTTAAAAATAAGCTCCAATCAAAAAAGAGCACTTCGTTACGGTGAAAACCCACATCAAAAAGGCTCTTTTTACGGGGATTTTTCCTCCGTTTTCAATCAACTTCATGGTAAGGAATTGTCTTACAATAACCTTCTTGACGTAGATGCGGCAACAAATCTCATGCAGGAGTTTTTATATGACGGCCCTACGTTTGCAATCATGAAACATAACAATGCATGTGGCCTAGCGACAAGAGATTCTATTTTAGAAGCCTATAACGATGCTTTAGCCGGCGACCCTGTAAGCGCCTTTGGAGGCGTGTTGATTTCAAATACTGCGATTGATGAAGCAACAGCAGAGAAAATACATGATTTGTTTTGTGAAGTTCTAATTGCGCCAGCTTATGAAGCTGAAGGGTTAAAGATTCTGAAACAAAAAAAGAATAGGATAATCCTTGAGTCTAAGCCGTTGACCGCGCCGAGTAAAACAGTAAGGTCAGTGTTGAATGGTTACCTTGTTCAAGACAAAGACGCTGCTATTGAGACGGCAAAAGATCTTAAACATGCAACGTCCATCCACCCATCAGAAGAAGAAATAAAAGACCTCCTGTTTGCAAACAAAATATCAAAGCATACTAAATCAAACACCATAGTATTAGCAAAAAACTTACAATTGCTCGCAAGTGGAACTGGTCAAACATCAAGAGTTGATGCATTACGTCAGGCCATTCACAAAGCAACGTCTTTTGACTTCGATTTGAAAGGCGCTGTAATGGCAAGTGATGCCTTTTTTCCTTTTCCGGATTGCGTTGAAATTGCCCATAACGAAGGGGTTGATACGGTAATCCAGCCTGGAGGCTCAATAAAAGACCAGCTCTCAGTAGACTATTGTGACGCTAATAATATGAAGATGGTTTTTACGGGAATTCGTCATTTCAAACATTAACTTTAGTATATTTGAAGAAGCACCTTTCTCAGTAGAGAAGTATAATTTTAATAAGAGCAAAGAAGCAGCTGAAATATGGGTATTTTTAGTTTTTTAACACAGGAAATCGCAATTGACTTGGGTACAGCGAATACCCTTATTATCTGGAATGATAAAGTTGTCGTTGATGAGCCCTCTATCGTTGCTAAAGATATCCAATCAGGTAAGATTGTGGCTATTGGGAAAAAGGCCCAACAGATGCATGGTAAAACACACAAACTTATTGAGACTGTCAGACCTCTAAAAGATGGCGTTATTGCCGATTTTCAGAGTGCTGAACAGATGATTCGTGGAATGATCAAAATGATCAATACAGGAAGAAGTCTTTTTAATCCTACGCTTCGAATGGTGATTTGTATACCATCTGGAATTACCGAAGTAGAAAAAAGAGCGGTAAGAGATTCAGCGGAACACGCTGGGGCAAAAGAAGTTTATCTTATACATGAACCGATGGCCGCCGCTATTGGGATTGGAATTGATGTTGAGGAGCCTATGGGAAATATGATAATCGACATAGGTGGTGGTACTTCTGAAATTGCTGTTATTGCCCTTGGAGGTATCGTTTGTGATAAATCCATTAGAGTTGCTGGAGACGATTTCACTAACGACATTGAAGAGTACATGAGACGACAGCACAATATTCTTGTTGGAGAAAGAACAGCTGAACAAATAAAAATAGAAGTTGGTGCTGCATTGTCTGAACTCGCTGATCCTCCACCCGAATATGCCGTACGTGGTCGGGACCTCATGACTGGTATTCCAAAAGAAATAAAAGTAACCTATACAGAGGTTGCGCACGCGCTTGACAAAACCATTTCAAAAATTGAAGAAGCAATTCTCAGCGCTCTTGAAATGACACCGCCAGAATTATCTGCAGATATTTATAAAACCGGTATTTATTTGGCCGGTGGTGGGTCGATGCTGAGGGGCCTAGACGATCGTATTTCATCAAAAACTAAACTTCCCGTGCACATCGCAGAAGATCCCTTAAGGGCTGTGGCGAGAGGAACGAGCATTGCCCTGAAAAACATTGATAAATACCAATTCCTGATCAAAGACTAATCCTGTTATTTTAAGAATTCAAGGTCTCTATTCTAAGGTACTTTCGTATCTTTGGATATGCAGAATCTCATCGCTTTTATAAAACGACTTCGTTACTTTCTCGTTTTTGTTGGGCTTCAATTTTTTGCGCTTTCAATGTACGTCTCCTATATGTCCGCACCAAGAAGTAGCTACTTTACAACGGCTTCATATATATCAGGGAGTTTATTTGAGTTCAGGCATCAAATTACACAACATTTTAACCTTGAAAAAAACAATAAGTCGCTTCAAGAAGAAAACATAGCGCTTCGTAAAAGCTCTTCGGTTTTTCTCTATAATAAATCAAGAACTGAAGCCCATGTAGAAGATTCAATATATGCACAACAGTACGATTATATCCCAGGTACTATATTAAATGTAACGACAACAAAAAGAAATAATTTTTTCACTTTAAACATTGGCGAAATTCATGGTGTAAAAAAAGGAATGGGTGTTTTTTCGAGTAATGGAGTTGTGGGCATTATTCATAATACAAGTAAACACTTCAGTGTAATTAAAAGTGTTCTAACATCCAATATTAATATTGATGTTTTAATTTCAGAGGTGGGAGTTTCCGGAATGCTGAAATGGGATGGTGTAAATGATAATATTGGTTCCATATCCGGCGTGAGTAACGACATAACCGTGCCCAAGGGCAGCACTGTGGTAACAAGAGGAGGTAGCGGAATATTCCCTAGAGGCATTCCTGTTGGACGCATAAAGCATACGAAGACTGTTGAGGGAGAGGCCTCTTGGCACATAGATCTTTCATTTTCGCAAAAATATGCTGCACTAGAAAATGTGTACGTGGTCAAAAATTTGTTTTTAGAAGAATTTACCCAAATCCAAAACTAAGAGATGCCACAGTTCCAAATATACTTTTTTAGACTGCTCTTATTTGTCTTTTTACAATCCTTCATATTTAATCAACTCGAAATCAATGCGGTTATTCATATTATGATCACTCCGCTATACATTTTTCTTCTCCCCTTTGAGCGCTCTGTAATCAGCCTTCTTCTTGCTGCTCTAGTATTAGGGCTGACGGTTGATGCCACTTCAAATACTTTTGGACTTCACACTTCTTCCCTTCTGCTTTTTGCTTACTTAAGACCTGTAATCTTTAGGGTGTTTTCTCCCCGAGATGGTTATGATTCACTCAAAACTCCATCTATTTTTGATATGGGAAACCGCTGGTTTATTTCGACGTTTTCAATTCTACTCTTATGCCATCATCTCTGGTTTTTTACATTAGAAGACTTTTCTTTAAGCGAAACCTTAATCATTCTTCAAAAAACACTTTTAAGCAGTGTTATTTCATTTGTTGTTTGTGTTATTTTACAAACTATCTTTATTAAAAGAACTTCATAGTTGAACATAGAAAATAGAAGATATGTAATTATTGCCTTCATAATCACGGTTGGGATTATGTATATATTCAGACTCTTTTATATGCAAGTAATCGATGACTCATGGAGTAATCGCGCACATCAAATCAGTGAAAAAAGAAGGGAAATAACCCCTCCTAGAGCGGTTATCTACGATAGGAATCAAACGAAAATTGTTGCAAATAAAACGTATTTCAACCTCATGGTTATTGAGGATAAAATGGGCGAAAATTTTGATACCCTTGGATTTGCAGAACTTATAGGGTGGAGCGTTCAAGACATTCATACGCGTTTTGCTGAAATCATAAAAGGAGAAGGTATTTACTACAATAAACATAATGATACGCGGGTTTCAAATTACCAACGCATTCGACCCTACCCCTTTCTAAAAGAGCTTACTAAAGAAGAGATGGCACGAATCGCACCTCGTCTTGATGCCTACCCTGGTTTTTTTGAAGAAGAGACAAGTATGCGCTACTATCCTTTCCCAAATGCCGCAAATATATTGGGCTACCTCTCAGAAGTAAATGCTAAAGAAGTTAAAGCAGATCCCTTTTATAAACCCAGCTACAATATTGGACGTGCAGGTATAGAGCGTTACTATGAAAAAGAGCTTCGTGGTTTAAAAGGGGTGCACTACGTTGTTAGGTCCGCACTTAATAATGATGTGAAAAAATATGAAAACGGAATGTTCGACACTGTCGCTAAACAATCTCCCCCTATTCAACTTGGACTTGACATTCAGTTACAAGCATACGGAGAAAAATTAATGCAAAATAAAAAAGGCTGTATTGTCGCGATTGAACCTAAGAGCGGAGAAATATTAACAATGGTTTCAGCACCATCATACGACCCAAACCTATTAGTTGGAAGGAAAAATGTAAGTGCTTTTTATCCTAAACTTATCAGTGACGCCAATAAGCCGCTTTACCCAAGACCTACACAGGCTGAATATCCACCAGGTTCGATTTTTAAACTTGTACAATCGCTAGTTGGTCTTCAAGAAGGTGTTCTTGAGCCAAATACAGGGTTTCCATGTAACAAATCATTGGTTGGGTGTCACAATCATCCGGCGCCTAGCTCAATTTCAAAGGCAGTTCAGTATTCTTGTAATCCCTATTTTTACTACGCCGTTAAAAAAGTCATTCAACAAGGAAAGGAAAAGTCGATATACAAGGATGCCGCGCTAGGGCTAAATTTATGGGAGCGCTACATGCACAGCTTCGGCTTTGGTGAAAAACTAAAAAGCGACCTTACTGGATTACGTGCTGGAGTAATACCGAATACAGCATTCTACGACAATTGGTACGGTAAAAACCGGTGGGCATTTTCGTACATACGCTCTAATGCTATAGGACAAGGAGAGGTTAAAATGACACCACTTCATATGGCTAATCTTGCCGCTATTATGGCTAATCGCGGTTGGTATTATGATCCTCATTTTGCAAAAAAAATTGGCAATAAACCCTTGGATAACTTTAAAAGAAATAAAACTTTAATTGATGAAAAACATTTTGAATCTGTAATTTCCGGAATGTGGCGCGTTGTGAATCAAGATGCTGGAACCGGAAGAAGGGCTCAGATTGATGGGATTGACGTTTGTGGTAAAACAGGAACTGTTCAAAACCCTCATGGAGAGGACCATTCTGTTTTTATCGCATTTGCGCCAAAAGAAAACCCGAAAATAGCAATCGCAGTCATTGTCGAAAATGCGGGTTTTGGTGGAACTTGGGCAGCGCCCATTGCGAGCCTCATGATTGAAAAATACTTGTTGAAAACATGCAATTCGCCTCAAAAAGAAGCACGGGTCGTAAAAGCAAACCTAATAGAACCATAGGTAATGAGAAAAAGCAACTCGCTTATCAACAATCTAGACTGGCCTTTATTTCTAGGTTTTCTTACCTTAATATTTTTTGGTTTAGTCACTATTTACTCGGTTGCCTTTAATGAAGATCATCCCAGTTTATTTAGTTTCTCTGAAAAGTATGGTAAACAAGTTATGTGGATCTGTATTGCGCTTTTTCTTGGGGTTATGGTTTTTCTTATCGACTCTGACATTTATAAAAAGTTTGCTCTAGCTATTTATCTGGGTACCATCTCGCTCCTTGTTGTAGTTCTTTTTATGCCTCCTATAAATGGGGCAAGAGCCTGGCTTGGCATCGGAAGCATGGGTATTCAACCTGCAGAATTTGCAAAAATATCAACAGCACTTCTTCTTTCAAAATATGTAAGTTCGCTGAACATGAAGCAACTCAACTCTAAAAACATCTTTACAGCTTTACTCATTCTGCTCATTCCAATGGTTCTTATTCTTCTTCAACCAGACGCTGGAACCTTTGTTGTATTCACCGCTTTCTTTTTCGTACTCTACAGAGAGGGACTAACGTTTGACCCCTTTTTATTGAACTTTGTTAACCTCATCCCAAAAGTTCGGTTCAAACAAACATGGTTGGGAACACACTTTATCCCCATTTTATTTGTCTTTGTTTTTTTATCTATCGTGACACTTCTTTTTGGAGAAAAAAATATACCATTAATCCCCGGAGTCAAGTTATATGGGTCGGTTGGAATTATAACAAGTTTATTTATAATTGCTGGTATATCAAGTTTCTTCGTTCAGAGGTTTGGAATGAGACGTGCTCGCTCTAAAGCACAGCTTATTATAATTCTCTGTTTTATTCTTGGTAGTGCTATTTCTCTTACGGTTGAAAAGTCTTTTGGAAGTCTTGCTCAACATCAAAAAGATAGGATAGAGCTTTTTCTTGGCTTAAAAGAAGATCCAAATGGTAAAGATTACAATAGATACCGCGCAATGGCCGCTGTTGGTTCAGGAGGGCTTGTGGGGAAAGGGTATAAAAACGCATCTGTTTCTAGTGTTAAAACAAATCACGTACCTGAAAGCGAAACGGATTTTATATTCTGTCCTTTCGCAGAGGAATGGGGTTTTATAGGAAGCCTTTTACTTGTTTGCCTATATATGTTCATTATTATTCGGGTTTTCATTGTTGCAGAACGACAGCGTTCTCAGTTTAACAGAATATATGCCTATTCAGTAGGTATGTTTTTCTTTTACCATTTCGCTGTCAATATTGGAATGAATATTGGGTTTGCGCCTGTTATTGGTATTCCTCTTCCGTTTTTTAGCTACGGTGGATCTTCAATGCTTTCTTTTTCAATTATGGTGTTTATTTTACTCAAATTAGATAGCCAAAGAAGACACGTACTTAGATAAATTGTAATTTTGAATGATGGCTGAAGAAAAAAAGAATATTACAAAACTAGAAAAACGAATTTTATTTGGCTTTTACTGGGTCTTTGCTTTAATTCCATTACTCGTAATTTCTTCACTTTATTTATTGCAGTCCGAGGACGACTTGCCCCCTGTTTCTATGTTAGACAACCCGCCGGAATTGTTAGCCTCGAATATCTTTGCAAATAATGCCTCAGGTAACAATGTGGTTATTGGTAAGTTTTGGCAAGTGAACAGGTCAAGTGTTCCGTTTTCTAAAATTTCACCTAATGTTATTGATGCTCTTATTTCAACGGAAGATGAGCGTTTTTTAGACCATTCAGGCATTGACTTTCGAGCCTTATTGAGATCGATCTCCTCAATGGGTAAAAGTGGAGGGGCCTCAACGATTCCGCAGCAATTAGCAAAACTTCTGTTTACGATTCAGAAAAGAACTGATGATACGAATGAAGAAAAAACAGGTGTCTCCAAGTTTCTCGGGAAATTCGGTAGGATTAATGAAAAAGCACAGGAGCATATTATAGCCACTCGGCTGGAAAAAAGATATACAAAAAAAGAGATTTTAACAATGTATCTCAATCAGTTTGATTATTTGTATAATGCAGTTGGCATTGAAAATGCTGCGAAAGTATACTTCAATAAAACAGCTGCTGAACTTTCAATAACGGAGGCGGCAACACTCGTTGGGATGTGTAAAAACCCAAGCCTTTATAATCCACATTCCTACCAAACAAGAAATTATGCTCGGCGCATAGCATACAAGAATAAAGTAGGCGTTGAAACTATTACAAAAAGTCAAGTTAACGCCGCCAAAGCTAAAGATTCAATAAGGGCTGTTGAAAGAAGGAATCAAGTGCTTTATCAATGGCTCCGTAATAGCAAAAGTGAGAACCCAGCCCTTACCAATAAGCTAACCCGAAATGTTTATGATTCTCTTAAGAAAACACCGATAATAATAGACTACACAACTGTAGATCATAAAGAAGGTCTTGCTCCTTATTTCAGAGAAAGTTTGAGAAAAGAAGTTAGCAATCTATTGAAAAGTAAAAACAATAAAGGCAATTATAAATATGCTAAAAAGGATGGGAGTTCTTACAATATTTATAGAGACGGCTTACGTATTTATACAACGTTAAATACTGACCTCCAAGAAAAAGCAGAAGCCGCTGTCGTTAAGCATCTAAGCGGGGTCGACCCCCTCAATAAAAGAGCGGATAAAGTGCCTTCGCTTCAAGAAAAGTTTGATAAAAACAACCGTAACCTTAGGCGTTTTCCATTTTCAAATACCTTATCTAAAACTACTGTCAAATCAATTTTAAATCGTGCCCAGCGTCAAAGCGCTCGCTCAAAAGCAATGAGAAATGCTGGATTCAATAGTTCCGAAATAGATATTGCCTTTAACCAACCAACAGGGATGAAGGTCTTTAGTTGGAATGGCGAAATAGATACCGTAATGACCCCTATGGATTCTATTAGATACTATAAATCGTTTTTACATACTGGCCTAATTTCTATTGACCCAAAAACAGGTTTTGTTAAGGCTTGGGTTGGTGGTGCAAATTTTAAACATTTCTCATATGATCATGCAAGACAAGGGAAACGACAAGTTGGTTCCACAATTAAACCTTTTGTTTATGCTACAGCATTATCAATGAAAGTAGTCAGTCCTTGTACGGAATTTGCAGAGGAAGAGCATTGCGTTGATATCGTAGACGAAAACAATGCTTTAATCAAGCAATACTGTCCAGGAGGAGATGCCGCAGAAACGGTGAGTTTGGGGATTGCTAAGTCGTCCAATCCAACTACGGCCGGCGTAATGGGTAGAATGGGGCGCTTTAATTCATTTCTTAAGACTGGAGGTCCTTTTCAAATTGACAAACTATTAAGGAAGATGAATATCTTCCTTCGCCCTGAAGATTTAGTTCCTGCGATGTGTCTTGGAAGTATGGACCTCTCGCTATACGAACTCGTTTCTGCCCAGTGCGTGTTTGTTAATGAGGGTGTATACAATACGCCTACGACCATAGAAAGAATCGAAGATAGAAATGGAAAGGTTATTTATGAGTCTAAACAAGAACAGAAAAAGGTCTTGAGCCCTACAGTTGCTCACGAAATACTCAAAATGATGCTTGGTGTTGTTCAAGGGGGCACTGGCTCTAGCCTTCGTGGCACTTGGAAGCCTTGGGGAGGCGTAACCGCACAAACTGCAGGAAAAACGGGTACCACGCAAAACAATTCCGATGGCTGGTTCATGGGCTTAACTCCTGATTTAGTTACTGGTATTTGGGTCGGTGCAGAAGATCGATCGGTGAGGTTTAAAACTATGCAATGGGGTCAAGGTGCTAGAATGGCGCTACCTATTTATGGATATTATATGCAGAAGGTTTATGCAGACCCTAAAATTAATTTAACCAAAAAAGACTTCACCACACCTGAACAATATAATCCGGAAGAATTTAAATGTAATGACAACGATACACCAATAAATGAAGACATTCGAGGTGGTGAACCTGATTTTTAAATTATGAATAAAGTAATTAAAACTGTATCGGAAGCGGTACATGGAATTGAAGATAACATGACCTTAATGCTAGGTGGATTTGGGCTTTGTGGCATTCCCGAAAACGCTATTGCTGAGCTCGTTAAAAAAGGAATCTCAGGATTGACCTGTATTAGTAATAATGCTGGTGTTGACGATTTTGGACTTGGATTGTTGCTGCAAAATAAGCAGATCAAAAAAATGATTAGCTCATATGTTGGAGAAAATGATGAGTTTGAACGACAAATGTTATCGGGAGAGCTAGAAGTAGATCTCATACCGCAGGGAAGCCTGGCTGAAAGGTGTCGCGCCGGAGGTGCTGGGATACCAGCCTTCTTCACCCCCGCAGGTTATGGAACTGAAGTTGCCGAAGGTAAAGAGGTCCGTGAGTTTAATGGCAAACCTCATATTCTAGAAAAGGCGCTTCATGCAGACTTTGCAGTCGTGAAGGCTTGGAAAGGTGATACCGAAGGTAATCTTGTTTATAAAGCAACCGCTAGAAATTTTAACCCGATGATGGCCATGGCCGGTAAAATAACCGTGGCTGAAGTAGAGGAGCTTGTTCCTGCAGGGACACTTGATCCAAATGAAATCCACACACCTGGAATTTTTGTGCAACGAATTTTTCAAGGAAATACGTTTGAAAAAAGAATAGAACAACGAACAACAAGAACCAAGTAATATGGCATTAGATAAAATAGGAATCGCAAAAAGAATTGCCCAAGAACTAAGGGATGGTTGGTATGTTAATTTAGGGATTGGTATCCCAACGCTTGTCGCAAATTATATCCCTGAAGGTATTGAGGTTGAATTCCAATCTGAAAATGGAGTCCTAGGAATGGGGCCTTTTCCTTTCGAAGGGGAAGAAGATGCGGACCTGATTAATGCAGGAAAACAAACGATTACGACAATGAAAGGTGCGTCTTTCTTTGATTCTGCAACTTCCTTCGCAATGATTCGTGGCCAGCATGTTCAACTGACCGTTTTAGGCGCAATGGAGGTTTCTGAAAGCGGGGACATTGCCAACTGGAAAATTCCAGGGAAAATGGTAAAAGGAATGGGGGGTGCCATGGACTTGGTCGCATCCGCAGACAATATAATAGTGGCAATGATGCACTCAAATAGAGCAGGTGTTTCGAAGATTCTAAAATCCTGTACGCTCCCTCTTACAGGAGTGGGTTGTGTGAAGAAAGTCGTTACAGATCTTGCGGTTCTTGAAATAAAAGATGGTGCCTTTCATCTTTTAGAGCGCGCTCCTGGTGTAAGCGTTGAAGAAATACAATCCAAAACTGAAGGTTCTCTAATTATAGCTGGAGATATTCCAGAAATGAAAATTTAATTTATGACGGCTTTTACGCATAGGTATCAGACAGCTGTCCGCGCAGCTGTTGAGGCATCTCAAAAAATTATGGACATTTATGAAAATGAATTCGATACTATAATCAAAGATGACGGCTCTCCACTAACAAAGGCTGATCTGGCATCTACAAAGATTTTACATCAGCACCTCGAACCGTTAGAAATACCTATTACAGGTGAGGAAACTGATAAAATGCCTTTCGCCGAAAGGAAACATTGGAAAGAATGTTGGTGCCTCGATCCTTTAGACGGAACAAAAGAATTCATCAATAGAAATGGTGAATTTGCCGTAAATATTGCTCTTCTTCGTGACGGCAAACCTGTGTTTGGTTTGATCGCTTCTCCTGTTCAAAAAATCATGTACGTTGGAGGTAAAGAAACGGGGGTCTTTAAGGTCAACTTTAATGCTATTGAAAACATTGAGGATTGGGAAAAACTGAATGCCCCTCAATCCGTTAATAAACCTTTGGTAATGACTTGCTCTAGAAGCCATCACTCAGGGCCTGTAATTCACTTTATTAATGACCTTAAAAAACTATCTCCAGCCGTTGAATTTGCAAAAAAGGGTTCTTCTTTAAAGTTTTTTGATCTCGCTCAAGGAACGGCTGACGCCTATCCACGATTTGCTCCTACAATGGAGTGGGATATTGCTGCTGGCCAGGCAATTCTTGAGGCACTAGGAGGTTCTGTCGTACACGCAGAAACTGGACTACCACTTTATTACAATAAAGAAAACCTTACAAATCCTTACTTTATCGCCAAAACGAAACCCCTTTTAGCCTTATCGAAATGAAAAGGCTGACTTGCTTAATCTTTTTAATGTGTTCATTATTTGCAAAGACACAAACAAGTTCACTCGCTTCTAGCACCTATTTCCGAGACGTCTCATTAAAACCTGTTTGGCTCTCTAATCAACCGTTCATGCCTCAAGTTGAACTTAAAAGTATTGAAACAATAAAACAACAGAATGGTGAGAAAAAAAACAAAGGCCTAAAAAATATTAAAAAACACTTTTTTGACCAATACCTTTTTGAGGTTCATCAAAATGCTGTCAATTTATACTTTACGCCTGTTGTGAACTTTAATTTTGGCCAAAATTGGGTTGAAAACTCAGCCCCAAGATTGTTTCAAAATACAAGAGGAATTTATGTCAAAGGAACCTTGCTTAAAAACTTTTCATTTTCAACAGCTTTTGTTGAAAATCAAGCCCGCTTCAGCGCCTACGAAAATGAATTTATCGCCAATCACGGTGAATTCTACCCAAACGCTTCTACAGTACAACAAAATGGGGTTGTCCCTGGCGGAGGGCGCACTAAACCATTTAAAGAGGGCGCTTATGACTATGCTTTTGCTATTGGTTCTTTCTGCTACAAGCCAATCAAAAACCTCGAAATCAAAGCCGGTAATGCACAAACCTTTATTGGTTCTGGATATCGGTCGCTCATTCTCTCTGACAATAGCTTTCAAGCACCGAACGTTAATTTAAAATACGCCTTTCTTAAAAAATGGAGTTATCAAGCAAATAGGTCACGGCTCTTAAACCTCATCCGAAAAACGGCATATACAACTGTAGAAGGGTACTATCAGCCGAAAGCAACTTCTAGACATCTTTTAAGTTACCAAGTCAACTCTAAAATTCAATTTGGATTTTCTGAAAATTCAATTTGGTTCATGGGAGATTCCGTAACGACGACGCCTAACGGATTGTATTACGCTCCAATACCTTTCCTGGGATTAACTCAAACTGAAAACCATACCGTCTTCGGATTTGACGCAAACGAAGTTATCGGCAAAAAAATAAGGTTATACCAACAATTCGTTCTTTCAGGGTTTGATCTTAAAAAATTAGGTCTTCAATTAGGCGTTCGGTTTTATGACCTTCTTCCCGGCTCCATGCTTCAATTCGAGTATAATAAGGTCAGTAGTAAATTATATGCTGCCAATGAACCAAACATGAGTTATACGCATTACAATTTACCGCTAGCACATCCCAAAGGTCAAGGTTTTGACGAACTAATTATTCGGGCCAACGTTTCGATAAATCGAATTTACGGAGAAAGTAAAACCGTTTGCTATTGGCTCAAAGACTACAATGATCGGGCACTACTTCCTGCAGATAATATAAAAGACGTGTTTGAGGATAGAATCATTCACCAGCAATTTGAATTAGGATACCGCATAAACCCCTTAATTAATTTCTGTTTATTTGGTAGGGCAGTGCTTAGAATATCCGACATTGACCCTACGCAAGTCCTCATTCACATTGGCTTGAGCACTAACTTATTTAACAGCTACAATGACTATTAAACACTTATCACTTCTTTTGTTTTTAGTTTTATGCACCTGTGCTTTGGGTCAAGCGGATGTGGGATACCTAAACGGAGCTTACATAAATGCCGGAGGTGGAGATGAAGCATTTCAGGATAGCAACGCCCATGAAAAGCATCAAAAAACATATGCCCGAAGTGATCTACGGCCAGCGATTCGCCTTCGAAATACCACACTCGGATATCGCCTTTTCAAAAAGAAAAAGCGCAACACGACACTCATTCCTTTAGTAAACCTTGGGCTTCAATATAATAATACACTTGAACATAGAAATGGCTTAGGTTTTCTTCTTGAAACTCACCCCATAAAAAACGGATATGTGCGCATTGGAGGACTTTTTGATGTTTCTAACTCGGCCGTTCTAAATCCCGGAAGTATTAGACTCTCAAATATAGGTTCACCGCAACAACTGTGGTTTATGCCTATGACTCGAGTAGCATACACCCCGAATGAGGTTTTTTCATTTCATCTAGGTTACGACAAAAACTTTATTGGTGCTGGAAGGCGCTCCTTATTTACCAGTGATTATGGCAAGCCCATGCCATTTGGTCAAATTCGCGCACAGTTTTGGCATATGGAATACAGTGTGAATTATCAGTTCTTATCCGAAGACTATCAAGGACAGCCGCAAGCAAAGTTTTTAACCAGCCACTACCTTAGCTGGGATATTTTACCTTGGCTCAACTTTGGCGTTTTTGAGGCCGTTGTTTTTCAGCCGAAAGATACCTTACTCAACCGCGGATATGATGTTGAATATATGAACCCGTTTGTGTTTTATAGGCCTCAAGAATATTCACTAGGCTCTTCTGACAACATCGTTGTTGGGGCTGCATTAAAGGCCTCCATTCAAAACACAACGATTTATTCACAAATTGTACTTGATGAGTTTTTACTGTCAGAGATTCGTTCACGAAGCGGCTGGTGGGCCAATAAGTTTGGGCTTCAAATCGGGGTTAAGGGCAGGTTAACCGATAATCTTAATTATCGTGTGGAAGGTAATCTTGTACGCCCTTATACTTTTTCTCATTTAACACCAATGCAGGTATATGGACATAGAGGCTCTGCGCTTGCACATCCCTATGGAAGTAATTTTGTTGAGGTTCTTACAGAATTAAATTGGCGGAAAAAAATGAATGCAAAACTAAGGCTGAAATTTTTCGCTTCAATAGGTTTTCTTGGAAAAGATATTGCCGGCCTTAATTATGGCGCGGACATTTATGAGAGTTATATTAACCGTCCAAACGATTATGGGAACTTTATTGGACAGGGTTTAAAGCAAAGCTTTTTCATTACAAATACACGTGTCTCATATCCTGTTCTTAAAGAAGGAAGAATACATGCCTTTGCAGAGCTTCAAACACAATACTCCAAATCAGATAACTTTAGTGATTTAAAATTTATACCTATGGTGGGATTACGGTCATACTTATGGAACGATTACAGAAATTATTAACCAAGAAAGTAAACTAAATTTAACAACCATACCATGGTCGAAGCGCAAAAAAACAACCCGTTACACGGTAAAAAACTTGCAGATATACTTGAGGCTTTAGTCTCTGAATATGGGTGGGAAGAACTTGGTTATAGAATTGATATTCGTTGCTTCAATTACGACCCCTCTATTAAATCAAGTTTAAAGTTTTTAAGACGAACGCCTTGGGCTAGGACCAAAGTAGAAAAACTATACTTAAAGACATTTTAAAAATGCGTAAAAAGAAGCTTAAAAATTCAAAAATCATCACGGGGGCAGTTCTCGTTTGCCTTTTTGGAGGGTTTTATTTGTTCTCTTCTAAACCAGACGTTATTAAAAGAATAGTCAAAAAAACAATCAATTACACCAAGTTAAAAGTATCGGGTTCATACAGCTCACGTCTTAAGGATAAAATGTCGGTATACATAAGCACCGTTGAAAGAACGGGAATCACACCCTGCAGAGATGCAAAGGATATAGAAACACGAAAAAATCTTTATAAAATTGAACAGGGTACGTTTTATTCAATCGACCGTTTAGATTACAGCCATGCATACCTTTCGAAAAATGGAAAATCTTTACTAGAACAAATAGAAAAAAATTTCGGAGAGAAGCTTTCTACCACAGATCTTCACGATTCAAGATTCATCGTAACCTCACTTACTAGAACGAAGGAAAACGTAAGGCGTTTGAGAAGAAACAACGGCAACGCAAGCGATAAAAGCGCACATATGTATGGGGGTTGTTTTGATATTACCTATGCACGCTTTGAGAACGACAACAAAAAGTTAAATGCCAATGATATCTATCGGCTAAAAGAAACTTTGGCACAGGTTATTTATGAACTAAAAGAGAGAGAAAAATGCTGGGCTATTACAGAAAAAAGACAACCCTGCTTTCATGTAGTGTGTCGGTAAGGTTTCGTTCTTTTCGAGGGGTTTGTTAGGCTTGACCTCTTGTCAATCTCTAAAAACCAAATCAATATATGGAACAGCAACGTCCTGTAAAGAACCCCCCTGTGGGAGCGTTCGTTTGATAAAAGTTTGCATCCTTTACAGTCATTATACCTTCTGAGTATGGAAAATTCATTTGACCTTTACGTGCAACGCGTCCTATAATATTACCAAACTGTCCGTTGGCATTGTTTAATAAAATCGTCCTTCTTAACGTGTATGAAATACCTGCCTGCAAAGCAATTGTTAATGGTGGGGTTACAAAAGAGGTTTCCGAGGAAGAAAAAATGTGATTGCCCGCGTAAATAATTGTGCTGGTTGCATTGTCAATTATTTCTATCAAATAAGGAACCGAAGATATTGCGGGTTGACTTTGATAACCTAGCTCACAGACTTCCTCCTCCTGTGAAAGCACAAAGGTATATTCATGAATTTCTGTATCGTAATGGACGTCATCCGTATGACCATTCAAGGTCATATTTTGAAAAATTGTTTGAAATGAAGTAGAAGAAGGATCGCACGAAGATTTAACTTCCTGTTTTCGACAAGAGAGACCGATTATCAGGAAACTAAGTAGCCAAATGTACATATGTAATTTATTGTACTTCATATATTTATAAACGGAGCGTATGCGATATTATTATTTATTCCTATTCGAAAATATAGGCGGTCAAAAGGTCTTAGACTAATTTTACTAATGCATGACAATTACGTATCTTGTCTAAAAATCGTCATGTCCAAACCCGTCTTTTTCTTATTGAACCTATTCCTTTTTGGGACCTCTTTTTGTTTCAGTCAAATTTTACGCGTAGGCCCCTACCTTCAAAATGCGAGCCCAAATACAATGACTGTAATGTGGGAGACAAGTATTATAGATGAAAGTATTATAGAATGGGGAAACTCTACTGTTTTAGGGAATTCCACTTTTGGAACCTTTGTTACTGGAAGTGGCATGTCAAAAGTTCACACCGTTCAGTTAACAGGACTAATACCTAATTCACGCTATTATTATCGCATTCATACAACTGCTATTGAAGGACAAACCTTTGACTTTATAACCCCCCCACTCCCTGAAAGTGAAAAAAACTTCAATATTGTTTCAATGAGCGATATGCAACAAGACGGTGCGCATCCTGAGGTTTTTTCTGACATCGTCAACGCTGATCTCATTCCATTCGTCGACGAGCGCTATGGAAACAATAATGACCTTGCATATAATCTTGCATATGTTTTTATCCCTGGAGACCTTGTAACAACTGGGGGTAATTACCCCTCATGGAAAAGTACCTTTTTCGATCCAGCACAAACACTTTTTAACCATATACCCGTGTATCCTGTGGCAGGGAATCATGAGCAGAATTCTGAAAATTATTTCAGGTATTTCAATTTGCCTACAAACGGAACAAATACCAATGACTATTTAGAACATTGGTATTACACAGACTATTCAAATGTTAGGCTTATTGGTCTAGAAACGAACAGTGGCTACCGCGTTCAGGAACAACTAGACTGGTTACAAACGACCCTAAATGATGCCTGCGCTAATACAAATATTGATTTTGTTTTTGCACAACTTCACCATCCCCACAAGTCCGAACTATGGATCGCTGGAAACACTGATTACACAGGGGAAATTATAGACGTTTTAGAGTCTTTCTCTACAGGCTGTGGAAAACCAAGCGTTCATTTTTTTGGACATACACACGGTTATTCAAGAGGTCAAAGTAGAGACCATAAACATTTAATGGTAAATGTTGCATCAGCAGGTGGCGCCATAGATAATTGGGGAGAATATGCGCAACAGGATTATAAAGAATACTCCAAAAGCACAGACGACTACGGCTTTGTACTCGTAGAGGTTGAAGCAGGGGAAAAACCCCAATTTCTGCTGTCCCGAGTGAGTCATGGAAGTTTTGAGAATGGAATTGTAAATGCTGAAATTAGAGACACTATAAGAGTGATGAAGAACAATATACCCCCAAATGAACCTCTTTGTCTTTTTCCAAATCAGGGCGCCTCATTAAGGCCCGATTGTATAAAATTTCAAGGGTCCAACTTTAGTGATGAGGATGGCGGAGTTCATGGTGCTACTCACTGGCAAATTGCATATGATAATACATTTGAAAGTCTTGTATACGACGATTGGTTCCAATATGAAAACTGGTACTTCGATGAAGATTTAGAGGCAGGGAATAGCCTGATTGAAAAAGAAATAACCCAGCTAGAAGAAAACTCTGATTACTATTGGCGTTTGCGTTATAGGGATAGAAACCTAGCTTGGAGTTCGTGGTCAGATGGGGTCTCATTTAATACCACAAGCTCTATTTTATCGGAAAACTTATTGCTCAATGGTGGTGCTGAGAACAGCACATCAAATTGGACGGAAGTCTCTGGCTCCTTTGAATCAATTTCAAGTGGAGAGTGTGAGGGAAATGATGCCTATTCAGGGAACAGCTTATTTGCAGTTGGTGGCGTTTGCGATCCTAATGCCTATGGAGAGGGGTTCCAGGATGTTTCTCTAAGTGCTTTTTCTATAAATATCGATAATGATTCTGCAGCTATTAGCTTTGGCGGGTTTCTAAGTGATTATTCTGGGTCTGATATTCCTGAGTTCAAACTTGTATTCTTTGATGCTTCGGGCAACTTTATATCAGAGTCCCAAAACTATTCTAGTCAAACACCGAACTGGACTTATGTCCAAGATTTAATTCCTATCCCTATTGGAAGCCGCACAGCTCGCATGGTTTTAATGGGTACAAGAACTGCTGGGACTGACAATGATTCTTATTTTGATGATTTGTTTGTTCGGGTACAAAATGGCCTATTTGACTGTGAAGAGCAGTCTTTAGATATTGGTCGTATAGAAAACACTGCGTTACTTCAAGTTTACCCCAACCCTTCCAAGGGTATGATTTCTTTGAATGCAGATGCACAACTTACAGGTGTTCCTTATATCATTCTCAATACAAAAGGGGCAGAAGTTTGGCGCGGGCGATTCATCGATGGCGTTCAAAACTTAGACTTTTCTTCAATCGGAAAAGGGGTGTATTTTGTAACTGTTCCTGAATTCGCCGTTAAAAAACGATTTGTAATTCAATAAAGCACCATAATGATTCGCCTTTTTAAAACCCGTAGCATCAAATTGCTTGTTCTAACTTTACTGTTTGCCGTAAGTATTGTTTTTAGTTTAAACTCTGAATTCCCGAAGCAACAACTACTCCAACATCTAGGAACATTGGTGGTTGCATCTATTCTCTTTTTCGATCTCAAAGCGAGACGACTGAGCTTGGGTGCCTTTTTCGGAGTATCTTGTTTTATTCTATTACATATTATTGGAGCTAAATGGATTTATTCTTTTGTGCCTTACCAAAACTTCTTCAACGCTTTTGGGTTTGACCTTCATGAACTCTTCGGTTTAGACTCGACAAGAAACCATTACGACCGTTTTGTTCATTTTTCTTTTGGTGTCTTTATGTTCCCATTTGTTTACGAGATTTATCGATACCGTGTTCAAAAAGTCATGCTTAGTTTATTACTCGCATGGCTCACAATTCAAACTTTTAGTTTGCTTTATGAGGTTTTTGAGTGGATGCTAACCCTTTTTATTTCAGGAGAGGGCGCAACGGATTATAATGGGCAGCAGGGAGATATTTGGGATGCACAAAAAGATATGGCGCTGGCTATGCTTGGGTCTACTTTAATGACAATTGTCTACTTTTATAAAGTATCTCTAAAAAAAAAGAAATGAAAACACTTTTAATTGTCTTTGGTTTATGCCTTTCCTTAAATAGCTTCAGTCAAAAAATTTTCTCTGTCGATTATGAGTCTAGAGCTGATGTTAAGGTTTTTGTAGTCGATTACGAATCGAGAGCAGACCTCTTGGTATATAAAGTTGATTATGAATCAAGAGCAGGGAAAAATGATGGGAATTGGTTTTTTGTCGATTATGAATCAAGAGCAGATAAAAAAGTTTTCTTCGTGGATTATGAGTCACGCGCCGATCTTAAAATCTTCTTTGTTGATTATGAATCGAGAGCAGGTTGGAAAAACAGCGGTAAAAAACATATACTATATTAAAGGTTTCTTATCAAATGATAATTAGATTCAACTACCGTACTCGCGCTTTTGCTTGTTTTTTTGTTGTTTTCTGTTCGCTTAGTCCCTCTTGGTCGGCAGGCAATAAAAACGAGAAGTTATCAAATGAAAGCCCCGCTAAAAAAAGAACTATTCTCATACCAAGCGAAGCATTTACGGATACTATGACTCATGTTGAAATGCCAGGAGACTCTATTTTGATTGCACAAATAGTTTCAAGTAAAGCATTTAAAGACTACAAGGCACCCTGGAACAGGAGCTCAACACAAAACAATCCTTTTCATGATCTTGACATTTCAAGCAAAAAACAAATACCTTCTGGTTTTATAGTCGAATCGTTTTGGTCAGGTGGCGCACCTTGCAGTCATATTCAAATCAGTAGCTTTGATAAAAGGGGTACGTTGTTGCAAGTACTGCCTTTTCTTGCCGGTTGTGATTGTCCTTCTGACTGCGAAGGATGCGAAGTACGAAAATCGATTCAATGGTCAAGCCCAACTCGTTTTTATATCAAAAAGAAGTCTGTTATCGTATTAAATAGATCCGAAGAACGAACGACACTAGAAATTGATGACTGCGAAACAAAAACAAGTTATGCTAAAACAGACTGCGAAATAAATACCCAAGGAGAAATAATTATAGGTCAAGAAAAGAAGATTACAAGAAAAGAAGGCTTGTTAATCGACCTACAAGGAAAACATAGCTTAAGTTCAATCAATGGTTTTTCGGGTGCCAATACCTTGTATGATTATACCAAAACAAATGATCTTTGGGATGCAGGAGGTTCATCAATTCATCAAGCGAGAAGGGAGCCGTTTAACATACCCTTGGATACGAAACAACAAGCACTGCTAAACGGGTTAGAAATTCATGTACAGAAGGATTTAAGTATCGTTGTAAGGGCTAATGACACCCTAATCCTATCGATTCCTTTTAACCCCAATGGGCCGCTAATTAACCTTTCTGGAAACACCGAGGGGTATGTTCTGAGAGTTCCGGATTCTTTAAATTCTAGTACAGCATTTGTTAACGAAGTTCTTTATTTAGCTGTTGTGGATGTCATTAAAGGTAACATGCTCAGCCCTATTGATGTCGTTATCGGTATTTCAGATGCTTATAAGCTCACGTACAATGTCTTAGAACGTCAATTCGAATTAACACTTTTCTATTCTAATTGCTGTGACAATGCAATTTATCTTTTTAACCAGTATTAAAAATATGCCTGAAATTAAAGCCATCAACATAAAAGATAAATTTAATGCATTTGAGAAAACCTGGACTCCGCATATTATCGGAGAATTAAATGACCAATATGTAAAGCTTTGTAAACTTCAAGATAACTTTGTTTGGCATAGTCATGAACATGAGGATGAGCTATTTATGGTTTTTAAAGGGACGCTATTCATGGACCTAAGGGATCAAGAATCCGTTGAAGTGAAAGAGGGTGAGATTTTAATTATTCCCAAAGGAATTGAGCATAGGCCTAGGACAAACGGAGAAATCGTGTTAAATTTGCTCTTTGAGCCAAAAGAAACAAAACACACAGGCAACACTAAAAGTAGCCACACGGTTCATAAACAAGACTGGATTTAAACAAACTAATTCTAACAATTTACAAGCCCAAATATGACTTTTAAAGGACTGATTCTATGTACTGTTTTACTATCAATTAGTAGCAACTTGAAGAGCCAAGAGATCTACAACCCACAAACACTTTATGATGCTCCTGGAGGTATCTTTGATGTGAGTGTTTTGCGTGATATGGATCTCGTTTTTGAAAACCCAAACTACCATAGCGTTCTAATAAATGCATTTTTCTCAAATCCTAGTTACAGAATTCCCGCAACGCTTACCTTCAACGGAGAAAGTTATGATAGTGTTGGTGTCCGATACAAGGGTAATTCAACCTTTTGCCTTCCATTAGACCAAGGAGTGCCAAAGGTGCCATACAACATTGATCTGAACCATTTCATCCCTGGCCAAAAATTGGAAAACCTAAAAAAAGTTAAACTTGCCAATGCTTGGATGGATCCTACTTTTGCCAAAGAAATTACGGCAGCAAATATTTACAGGAAATACCTTCCTACGCCTGAAGTTAATCTTGTTCGATTCAATGTTCAAGGAGACTATTTAGGTATCTATGCCCACACAGAATCTGTTGACAAACAATTTTTACAAAAACATTTTAGTGAAAAAGACGGAGTTTTTTTTAAATGTGACCCTGTACAGGTTTTTTGTGGGGGAGGCGATGAATATGGAAGCCCTGATTTAAAATGGCTCGGGTCAGATAGCTCAAACTATTACAATAGTTATGATCTTAAATCTGAGTCTGGATGGGGCGAACTCATGGGGCTCATTCAAACATTGAATTCTGATTTTGACAATTTAGGCGAGGTCCTAAACGTCGATCGTGTACTTTGGGCGTTTGCTGTAAACTCAGCCATTTTAAACTTAGACACTTACAACGGTTATTATATACATAACTTCTATTTGTATCAAACAGAAGATGGATTATTTCAAATGATTCCATGGGATTTTGACAATGCGTTTGCAGGTGCTATTTTAGGGTGGGAATATTTTGAGCCTGAGCTCGTATATAACTTCGACACCTACGGAACCCAATTTACACCAAATGAAAGACCCTTACTTCAAAAGCTTTTAGCCGAGCCGCTTTACAAAAAACAATTCGATGCGCATTTACGAACTATATTAAACGAGTCTCTTTTAGATACTGCCTCTATTCGGGATGATGTAAGTCAACTTCACGACGTAGCTTACAATGCTGTTCTGGAAGACAACAATAAGGCTTTTTCAATGACGCAATTCAGTTCCAATGTTGAAGATGATTTATGGACCAATTGGGGCTTTGGAGGTATTATGTCAATGGTGGACGCAAGAAATAACTATCTGGCCGGTCTTTCTACAATGGCTATGCCTACGCCAGAAATTTCTAACATGACACTGAGTAATGGTATACTCACAGTGGATGTTAGTTTAGCTTCCCAAGTTGATGTGATGGCCACGACGAGCGTACATAATTCTAAGTTTGAAACTTTTGCGATGTATGACGACGGTACAAATGGTGATCTCGTGGCTAATGACAACACCTACACGTCAAATCTTCCATATGTTGTATCTGGCGATGCCGTTAAATTTTACATTCGCGCACAAAACTCCTCTAATATGCAATTGCTTCCTGAGCGTGCAGAATATGAATTCTTTATATTTGACCCCAATGCAAGTATTGAAACGCTTGATGCTGCGCAAGAATATAAGGTGTATCCTAATCCTGCAAACTCAGTCTTAAATATTCGTGGAACAAGTCCTCAAAAACTAGACTGTACGCTTCACACAATGATGGGCCGCATCGTTCGTAAAAAAGAATACTTCGGTGAGGGCGCTAGCTTGCAAATTTCAGACTTGCCTTCTGGTGCTTACCTGCTCAAGGTGAACAACAAAACCTACAAAGTATTAAAAAACTAATCGTTTGGCATAGTGATTGCTTAGAAGCCCAATATGTTTAAATAACAAGTCAAAATAAACCTAAAAACAGTACATGAAAAGCTTAAAATTCACTTTAACCTTCACGCTTTTATTTATTTCTCTTTACAATTTTTCACAATCAAATACACTCGTTGTTTTTGCCCAAGACCCAACGCCATTTTATGTTGTTTTGGATGGTGTGAAAAAGAATGAAGTCGCAGAAACGAGAGTTGTCGTTCCCGGAATAAGACAAACAAACAGCAATGTTCAAATCTATTTCAAGGATGAAAGCATAGCGTCTATAACTAAAAACATTTGGTGGGATGAGGGGCATAAAAATGACGAGGTTACCTTTCGTATTGTACCCGTAAAAAGGGGTTATAAGCTCCGTTTTTTCAGCACTGTGCCAAATAAAGTAACTCCAACGACACTCCCTACCACTGCAGTAGTCGTAGGGAGTGCAGTTACAGCCCCTGTATCTTTGGTGGGGTGTTTAAATCCTGTTCAGGATATGGGAAGCATTATGGCTGCCATTGACGATGAAAGCTTTGATGAAGGGAAAATGACTTTGGCAAAGCAAGCGACATCAAAAAAGTGTTTAACCGTAGATCAAATCAAACAAATTATGGATGAATTTAGTTTCAGCAAAA
This sequence comes from Crocinitomicaceae bacterium, assembly GCA_029251865.1. Lineage (GTDB taxonomy): Bacteria > Bacteroidota > Bacteroidia > Flavobacteriales_D > Crocinitomicaceae > UBA952. Next base: position 45,721 of record JAQXCN010000068.1, read on the forward strand.
ACAAGCTTGACTTCGCTAAATATGCCTATACGCGATGCTACAATCCAGATGATTATTATCAAGTAAATGCTGCTTTTGATTTTAGCTCGGATAAAGAAAAGCTAAACGAATACATAGCGTCAACGCCATTAGCTGCCGCTCCAGTAGCAGTATCACCTCAGACAACCCAAAATGTACAATCCACAACAACAACTGTTGTTACTGAAACAACAACAATAAATAACAACGGCAATACAAATACAGGCAACACAAACATGAATAATGCGGTGACAAATAGCAACGCAAATGTAAATAGTAATATGAATGCTGGTGTTAACATGAATGTAAATTCAGGTACAGGCAACACGAACATGAATAATGCGGTGACAAATAGCAATACGAACGTAACTGGTAATATGAATACTGGTATTAACATGAATGTAAATTCAGGTATAGATATGAACGCAGAAGGAACTGTAAACAATTCGCCTGATATGGTTGGCGGCACGATTAGTATGAATATAAACATGAATGATGGAACCAACATGAATACGGGTAATGAAAACATGAACATGAATATGAACATCAACATGAATGATGCGAATATGAATGCAGTAAACCCCCCTAATACCGGTAATGTGTCTGTAAATATGAGTGTAAACGAAGGCTACAACAATACAGCAGTTCCTACAAATGGACAAATAAGTATTAACATAAATGACCAGAACATAAATGATGCGAATAGCAACATGAATGTTAACATGAACGTGAATGAAGGTGTTACATCAAATTCAAGCCAAGTCAATAATGCGTCGAACACAACCAATATGGCTGTCAATGAAACTGTAACGACTACCACAACGACTACCACTATTAATGAAGCACCTGTTGTCAACGCAGCCCCGGTATCAGCAGGAGGATGCGTAAACCCTGTGCAAGATATGGCAGCAATTATGGCGGCAATTGATGACGAAAGTTTTGATGAAGGAAAGATAATTGTGGCTAAACAAGCAACCTCAAAAAAATGCCTGACTGTTGATCAAATCAAACAAATTATGGAAGAATTTAGCTTTAGTAAAAACAAACTTTCATTTGCAAAATATGCATACAAAAGATGTTACAACCCTGATGATTATTACCAAGTAAATGGTGCTTTTGACTTTAGCTCGGACAAAGAGGAAATGAACGAGTTTATCAACGACCAAAATTAATAATCACTAGATCAAAATAAATGACCTCATCACAAAATGATGAGGTCATTGATCTCTATTTCCGAGAACATTTTGCGGTTGCCCCGATCGTGGTAAAAACGACTCACAATTCTACCTTCAATGGCTACTGAGGTGCCTTTTGTACCATATTCATTTAGGACCTGAACCCATCTACCCCAAGCCGATAGCGTATGCCAATTTTTGCGTGTTTTTTTTGTGCCTTCGGCATCTAAATAACTCTCTTGTGTGGTAAGGGTAAACTTCACCTGACGCCTGCCATTAGACAGCAGGTGAAGCTCTGGACTCGAATGAATTTCACCAATAAGGTGTACCAAGTTCATTACTCGGCTGCCTCCCCTTTATGTGGAGAAGACAACACCAAAAACTCATTGGCCTCAACCACGGTTCTGTTCTTACGCTCGCCGGCTTTAGTTTCATAGGTTTGGTGTAAAAGACGGCCTTCAACCATAACCTTGCTTCCCTTTTCGAGTGCTTCTCGCATCTTGTCGCCTAATGGGCCCCAAGCATTCACGTTGTGCCATTGTACCTGTTCGTCCCATTCACCATTCTTTTGTTTGTAACGCTGGTGGGTAGCCATGCTAAATTTTGTGATTGACTTTCCTGAGTCAAAGGATACCGTTTCGGGATCTCTTCCTAATCGCCCAATCAAACTGACTTTGTTTCGTAATGCATTCATAATATAAAAATTTAATAGTTAAAAAAATTGCTTGTCGCTAAATTCGACAGGACAAAATTGGGGGCAATCAAAAGTCATAAGCGGTTACTTGTCGTTTAGTGTCGATATTTAGTCGTTTGTAATTGATTAACGCGCGAATACTTGATCTAATTTCTAGACGTTTGTACCATGAACTTCACAGAAATAAAGCAAAAGCTTCGTTACAAAAGATATAGCCCAAATACAATCAGTACATACATCTCATGTTTAGAGCAGTTTAATCGTTTCATTGAGAGAGAGAAATTACAGATTAATGAGCCTGTTATTTATCAATACCTTATGGGACTTGTAGCAAAAGGGTATTCGCGCAGTTCTCAAAACCAGCATATCAATGCGATTAAGTTTTATTTAGAAAAGGTACTAAGGCAAAAACAAAAGTCTTATTATATAGAGCGCCCTCTTAAGAAAAAAATGCTCCCTACCGTATTAAGTGAGCAAGAAATTCAATTGATCTTCTCCAATATTAAAAACCTAAAACACAAAGCAATTCTATCTCTTATATACTCTTGTGGTCTGCGTATTGGCGAGGCATTAAACCTTACCATAAACGACCTTGATAGTGACAGAATGCTCATCTCTATTCGAAGTGGAAAAGGAGAAAAAGACCGTATGGTTCCCATGGCTTCAAATGTTCTTAAACTACTGCGTGTCTATTATAAAGAATATAAGCCCGTTAATTATTTATTCAACGGCAACGACAACAGCCCCTACTCTGCAACAAGCGTTAGGAATGTTTTGAAGCGCGCAGTATATAAATCATATATTAAGAAAAACGTCACGCCGCATACCCTGAGACATAGCTATGCCACCCACCTCCTAGAGAAAGGGACCGACCTAAGATTCATTCAAGTTATTCTTGGGCATTCCAGTGTAAAAACAACAGAAATTTATACGCATGTCAGCACTAAAAATTTACGAGCCATCAAGAGCCCTATCGAGGAAATGCAGCTGTAAAAGGGCTTCACAATGGAAAAATAAAGATGTATCTTTAGCCCTACGTTGTAAGCAATTGAAGAATCCAAATGAGTGAATTAGAAAAAATCCTAAATATCGAAAATGACTCCAACCTTAAGCACTTTAAAAAAGGTGAATTCATTCAACAACCGAATCAATTA
>JAQXCN010000081.1 GCA_029251865.1 Crocinitomicaceae bacterium
TGTGATTGAGTTAAAAGTCTTAGTGTTATTTAGACGCATCACAATTCATAAAAGTTGCATTTGCTTAAATTATATTTTCACCATTTACTCTTGGAGATGAAAAACAAAAAAGCATATAAAACAAAAAACACTGCCCGAAAGCAGTGTTAATCTTTTTTGAATAATAGTTTTAGCATTATATTGACGTGCTCACATCTTTCAAAGTTGCATAGCTCTTAAAAAAATAATAAGCGCTCTATCAAATGCCAATAACACTACAAAGATGAATTACTTACACAAAAAAAAAGCACTGCCGAGGCAGTGCTTTCGATAAGAGTAAAATGTTTAAGTTTTGTAGTCTATTATTGTGACGAATTATCTCTTAAAATAGTTGCACGTGATGGTCATTTTTTTTATTTACCGTAACGTATTTTGTTTTAGACTTGAAATCAAGGGCTAGATCAAAAGGGTTTAAAAGACAAAAACACCGCTCGTTTGCGGTGTTTTTGCTGATAAGAGTAAAAATGTTTTAAGTTTCATTTTAGAGACGCACGCATGTTTATAAAAGTCGCACTGGTAAATAAAATGTTTTTCAACACATTTAATTATTACATTTAGTTCATGAAAAATATATGCCTTTTTTCCTTTTTTTTATTTAGCGCAATAGCATATAGCCAGAAGGATACACCTAAAATTATTGTAGGTATCGTCGTTGATCAGATGTGCTATGATTATTTAAACCGTTTTAATGTGAATTTTTCAGAACAAGGGTTCAAAAAGATGATTCGTGAGGGTGCGCATTTAACAAATATGCATTACAACTATATTCCTACATATACGGGTCCTGGACATGCCTCAATCTATACTGGAACAACACCTGATAATCACGGTATTATTGCAAATGATTGGATACAAAGAGAAACAAGAACACAAGTTAATTGTGTTGGTGACGCTTCTGTCTCAGGAATTAGCAGCAGTGCGCTATACGGTAAATCCTCACCTAAACGACTGAGCAAGAAAACAATTACAGATGTTTTAAAAGAAACCTATCCAGGGTCAAAAGTGATTTCAGTCTCTATAAAAGATCGAGGAGCTATTCTTCCAGGTGGTCATCAAAGTGATGGTAGTTATTGGTTTGATTATGGCAACGGCACATTTATTACAAGTTCATACTATACAAATAAACTTCCTTGTTGGTTACGCAAATTCAATAGAAAAAATAATGCGATGAACCGTGCCCAGATTTGGTCACCTTTTCTAGAGGATGGTGCTTACAGTTCTGAAGATGATAGTCCCTATGAAATAATTTTAAGTGGGAAGTCTAAACCAGTTTTTCCTTACGATATAAAGAACCTTTGTGAAGTAAGTGGCTCTTTAAGCCCTTTTACCATTTCTCCTTTCGCGAATACCTTACTTACAGATTTGGCTTTAGAGGCCATAAAAAAAGAAAAATTAGGAAAGGATGTTTCTCCTGACATGCTTTGCATTAGCTATTCTTCGCCCGATATAGCGGGACACGCTTTTGGTCCAGACTCAAAAGAAATCGAAGACATGTATATTCGTCTGGATCTAGAACTTTCGAGATTAATTCATTATCTCGAACAGTCATTTGGAAAGTCTAACTTTCTGATGTTCTTAACAGCCGACCATGGGGTTGTTCCTGTTCCGCAAAAATTAATAGACGAGGGGGAAAGAGGCGGATATATTCTTATTGACCAAGTCATTAATTACCTAAGAAGTAAATGTGTAAGCAAATTTGGTGATGATTATATTTTAGGTCAAGACAATCTTAACATTTACCTCGACTATGAGAAGATTAATAACTCAACAAATAATAAAGAAGAAATACTCAATTTTCTCTCTTCAAATATAACTTACAATAACGGAATTAAACAGTCTGCAACAGGGGATCAACTTCAAAAACTCGTCACAAATGACACTTTGCTTCAAATGCTGGCAAAAGGTTTCGACCCGAAAAGAAGTGGGGATCTTTTATTGATTCTAGAACATGGATATCTGCCAAAAACAACTTTAAGCGCAAAGCCCTTTAAAGGGACCTCGCATGGTTCCGGCTATGCGTATGATACGCATGTACCTTGTTTGTGGTATGGTTCAAATATAAAAAGTACCGAAATAGAACAAAGACTAGAAATCATTGACATCTCTAGCACCTTGTCACATATCTTACGGCTTAAAGAAGGGGCAGAAACGGGTAAAGTAATCCAAGGTTTAATTGGTCAAGAATAAGATGAAACAAAAAGAAGATTTCCTTAAGCATCTTGCACAAACCACTGAGCATCCAATCTTACTAGAGATCGATTCCGCAAAAGGAATCTACATAAAAGATAAAGATGGGAAAGCATACATGGATATGATATCAGGTATTGCGGTAAATAGTCTTGGACATGGAAACTCGAGAATAAATGAAGCACTCAAACGTCAAATAGATAAGCATTTACATGTTATGGTTTATGGTGAGTTTATACAGGAATCTCAGTTGCTTCTTTCGAAAAACTTAAGAAAACTCCTACCTTCTCAACTGGACGGACTCTATATCGTTAATTCAGGAGCAGAAGCCATAGAAGCAGCGATTAAACTATGCAAAGCATATACTGGAAGAAAAAACATCCTGTCATTTAGCGGGGCTTACCACGGCAGTACAAATGGCGCATTAAGTATTTCAAGTAATAAAAAAAGAAAAGAAAACTTTGAACCACTCCTTCCCAACATTGAATTCATTAAACTAAACAACTTTAACGACCTTGATTTAATATCAAATCAAATAGCAGGCGTATTTCTAGAAACAATTCAGGGTGATGCAGGAGTTCAAATTCCTACCTACTGTTTTATGAAAGCTCTGCGAGAAAAATGCTCAAAAACAGGCACACTACTTATTCTCGACGAGATACAATGTGGACTTGGTAGAACAGGTTCTAATTTTGCCTTTGAGCACTTTGATATAATCCCAGACATCTTGACTTTAGGTAAAGCACTTGGGGGAGGGCTTCCAATCGGAGCACTTGTTACTTCTCAAAAAGTATTGAAAACATTCAGTAACAATCCTGAACTTGGACATATTACCACTTTTGGAGGACATCCTTTAAACGCAGCAGCAGCAGCTGAATTCTGTGCAATTCTAAATGAAGAAATTGACTTAACTGAGGTTGAACGCCTTGGTCATTTGCTAGAGAAAGAAATCAAACAACATTCGTCGATAATACAATCAAGAAGAAAGGGAATGCTTTTTGCATTTGACATGAGCAGCAGTGATCAGGTTACAAGAGTTGTAGAAAATTGCCTGAAAAATGGTTTGATTTTATTTTGGTTTCTTTCGCACCCCAATAGTTTTAGATTGGCACCCCCTTTGAATATAACAGAAAGTGAAGTAATGAAGGCGGCTAAAATTATTCGGAATGCAATTCAAGAAAGTATTTAAACTTATTCAAGGCTTCAACGTTGTTAATATTTACTTTTACAGATAGAAAATTTACATGAAGGTTACAGACTATATCAAAAATTCGAGGCAAACATTATTTTCATTTGAAATACTTCCGCCACTAAAAGGCAAGAGCATACAATCCATTTATGATGGTATAGATCCTTTAATAGAATTCAATCCGAAATTTGTCAATGTCACGTATCACAGAGAGGAGTATGTATACAAGGAACAAGAAAATGGTCTGTTAGAGAAAGTATCTATTCGTAAAAGACCTGGAACGGTTGGGATTTGTGCAGCGATAATGAACAAATATAAGGTAGATGCTGTTCCGCACCTCATTTGTGGTGGGTTTAGTAAAGAAGAAACAGAAAATGCATTAATCGATCTTCAATTCTTGGGCATTGATAATGTTTTGGCATTGAGAGGAGATCCGATTAAAACAGAAAATGCATTCAAAGCACATCCGAGAGGACATCGCTTTGCCTCTGAACTCATTCATCAGGTCAACGATATGAATGAGGGCAAATATTGTGTAGATGATATCAAAATGGCGCCAACGGACTTTTGTATCGGAGCGGCAGGATACCCTGAGAAGCATTTTGAAGCTATGAACCTGAAAACAGATTTAATTCATCTTAAAAAGAAAGTTGAGGCTGGGGCCTCCTACATCGTGACGCAAATGTTTTTTGATAACCAAAAGTATTTCGCCTTTGTTCAAGCATGTCGGGACTTTGGAATTGACGTGCCTATTATTCCGGGGCTTAAACCTATCAGGTCTTTGAATCATATTACTTTTCTTCCTAAATTTTTCCATATCGATTACCCTGAAGCGCTCTCGAATGAACTACTAAAATGCAAAACCAATAGTGACGTTGAACAAGTAGGTATTGAATGGGGTATTCAACAATCAAAGGAACTGATTGCACAAAATGTTCCTTGCGTTCATTATTACACGATGTCAAATTCAGATGCTGTAAAAGCTATCGCCCAAAATATTTTTTAAATGAAAGTAATAAACACTCTATTATTCGCCCTTTTAATTGCCAACTTTTCATTGACGCAGGAGGCACAAAGCCAGTTTAAAACTCTGGTTGTCGGACAGTTCGACAAACCCGACGAACGCTATGCTATTGAAGTCGCTATTACCGACTTATTTACCCGAAATGGTATAGCAGCAATACCCTCTTTAAATGTCATAAAACAAGGCGCAAACTCCACAATACTCGCAACGGACAGTGTGCAAAAAATGCTGAAAGACATGCAAATTAATAAGATTGCCATCGTTAATGTTAGAGGTTACGACCGTAAGTTTAAAATTAGCGACAAGGAGTCTGAACTTAAGGCTGCATTAGATCGAACGAGTATTTATCATATTTACCGCGAAGAGGCGACCTCCGTTAGTTTTGAATTTACCTTTTATAAAAATGGAACAATGTTCTTTCGTGACATTCTAAAATGCAGTAATATATCAGACAGGGACTCCGTAATCAAACGCATTCGTAAGAAGTTACCCAAGCGTATGGCTAAAAAGTGGTCAAAAATTTAAAAATTACCTGAACGAAACTTTTTGTCGAAATTCATTTCACTAGGATCACCGTATGCACCACATTTAGGAACACGTTCAAAAAGTTTAATGAATTTTACTTTAAATAAAACCGGCCAATATTGAGAAGAAAACCAATTCCACTTGCTATTTAATCCATTCCATTCGTGAATCCCTATCAACGGAACTTCTAGTGTTGGTATCATCATCCATGCCCGATTAAAACGCACCCCTACTCCTAAGCCGTAATGGAATTGAAGATTGTATGGAGCTTGAAATTGAAATGGTAAAGGGTTTTGTGTGAAATTATCATTATACAATCGATTCCCTTCATTCGATCGGTACTCAAAATTTAATCCAAAGGCATTATCAATAAAATGCTTTCTTGCCTTATCTATCTTTTTCTTACCAAAATAAATGAGTGAATGCGCGGACAACCTTGCGGAAAATAAATTAAGGTCAAATTCACCGATAAAATCATCATTTGAAATCGAAGTTCCAAAAGCATCTGAGGTATTTATATTCGTAGATTCCTCTCCTGAAAAAACCTTATATCCTAAACCCCAATCAAAATAATCCCATATTCTACTTTTTCTCAAAAATTTAATAGGTATCCCTTTCCATTTTGGGAAATGCGCAAAACCCAATTCAACAGCATAGCCTATATTTCCAGTGGGTTTAACTCTATATGATTCACGCTGTCCTGATAAAAAATCCTGTGAACCATAAGTCTCTTCGCCCGACATTAAATAGGAAGCTCCAATTGAAAATTGTATGCCGTCATTTACAACAACAATATAATCATTGCCTTTTGCTGCTTTTTTAAATGCACCTTGTCCATAGAAGTTTGATGTAAATAAAAATAATACCGAAACAGCTATGATATGCTTCATAATTCAAAGTTAAATGACTTGCTCTCTTCTGCAATGCGTTCCATGACCTCATCGCTATTCCAGTTTTCTTCAATGTTTGGAAACTGCATCACGCGCTCCATGATACCATCTTGTATCTTTCCCTGTTTATACGCTACACTATATGGTATAGTACTAAAAGTAACCTGCGAGTATAACGGTAGCCATTTCTTTGGATACAATTTTGTGTACTTTGCCTCGATCTTCTTACGCAAAAGAAACTGTTCATCTGCGACATAATCTCGCATTTCATGATAATTATCTAAGGAAAGATCCTGCAATGCATCACCATCTTGTTTTCGAGTAGCATTATATTCCTTAAAGACAGCATCCCAATCCTCATTGTGTTTGTGCATTAAATCATTTAGAACCGTACAATCTTCAAAACCAGAGTTCATTCCTTGACCGTAAAAAGGGACCGTTGCATGTGCAGAATCACCCATCAAAGCTACCTTTCCATGTGTCCATGGAAAACAACGTATGATGGCCAAAGAAGCTAACGGATGATCCTCCCATGACTCTCCAACAGTTGGCATCATTTCATAAAAATCAGGAAAAACATCCTTGAAAAACTGATCGACATCTTCTTTTGACTTCAGCTTGTCAAATGAATATTTATGATTCTCATGTGGCATAAACAATGTACAAGTAAACGAACCGTCCTCATTTGCTAAAGCAATCATCATAAACCGGCCCCTGGGCCAAATGTGCAAAGCATTTTTATCCATTAAATATTCTCCATTCGGACCTGCAGGAAGCAATACTTCCCTATATCCATCCTCAATAAAACGTTGGCTAAAATTAAATCGTGGCAACTTTTGCATTGAATTGTATCGAATGGCAGAAAACGCGCCATCAGCGGCAAAAATCAAATCTGATTTAACCTCAAATTCCTCATTTGTTTGTGTATTCCTAATGAAGGCTATTGAATTGTCAAAATCAACTTTATGACACTCATGGTAGTAATGAATTTGTGCATTACCTTTATTTTCAGCAATGTCCATCATACGCGCATTGATATGACCTCGAGATACAGAATAAATAGCTTGACCTTCTTCACCATAAGGCTGGTAGGTCAGTTCACCTGAATCAGCATGCATAACTCTACCATGCATGGGTATAGCTATTTCACGAACAGAATCTCCAACACCAATATCGTCTAATGCCTTCCAACCCCTTACAGAAAGTGCAAGATTTATAGACTTTCCAGCGGCGATATCTGCCTTTCGGATATCGGACCTTCTCTCGAATATCGTTACTGTATAGCCAGCTTTTGAAAGATATACTGCCCAAAGAGAACCGACGAGTCCGGCTCCAATTATTGTTGCTTTTTTCTGATTTGAATCCATTTTATTTCCTCCAGTGTTTCGAATATGACGATTCAAAATATGTGCTTTTGAATCTCGTTTTATCTTTTTTATTTTGATAGGCAATTAACACACGCCAAACTACGATTCCAATAATTAAAATCCCTATGGCCTGGGCAGAAATATTCATGTAGTCGCGAATAATTGAGACTGAGCCTGAGTATTTTACTTGTATGAGTTCTTGCGGTGTCATTTCGATTTCTTAAACACGAATGTACTTAGTTTGTTGTCATTGCAAACGACATAAAATGAAGATTTATTCACATTGCTTACTTTGAACGCGAATCAATAAAATTCAAATTCCGTTTAAGACCCTTATATTTCGTGCGCTTGAGCGGACTTCTTTTTAATAATTCCCGAAATGTTTCTTCATTTAAATCTAGCCAATCTTCTTTGGTGAAATCGAGAAGTTTAGGATTGGAAAGTCTTTCTTCTTGATGTTGTTTTGAGAATCGATTCCAAGGACAGACATCTTGACAAACATCACAACCAAATGCCCAATTGTCCATTTTTCCTTTAAATTCAGAAGGAAGAATTTCATCTTTGAGCTCTATTGTTAAATATGAAATACATTTCGACCCATCTACGACATAGGGTTCTATAATTGCATCCGTAGGACAATCGTCAATACATTTGGTACAAGTGCCGCAATAATCCTTCATTGGTGCGTCTTGTTCAAATTCCAAATCCGTAATAAGTTCAGCTATGAAAAAAAAGCTCCCTTCTTTGGGATGAATTAGATTTGAATTTTTACCAATCCAACCTAAGCCTGATTTTTTAGCCCAAGCCTTATCCATTACAGGTGCAGAATCAACAAATGCACGCCCCTCAACATTACCGATGGTTTCTCTAATGAAGCTAAACAATGCTGATAGTCTTTCCTTTACAAGGAAATGATAATCCTCTCCAAACGCATATTTGGATACTTTTGGTGCTGTCGTATCCGTTTGAGTTGTATGGGTGGCATAATTAAACAATAAAGAAATGACTGATTTTGCACCAGGAACGAGTTTAGTTGGATCGAGTCTCTTATCAAAATGATTTTCCATGTAAGCCATCTTACCATTTCGATTATTATTTAACCAATTTTCTAATCTCGGCACCTCGTCTTCTAAAAACCCAGCCTTAGAAAAACCACAATAAAAGAAACCCAATTCATAGGCCTTGGTTAAAATGGCTTGCTTATGTTTATCGGCATTCATTTAGAATAAACCTCCTTGGCTGAACCCCATGTCAATTCCAAGATGTTTGTATGACTTTTCAGTAGCTTTTCTGCCACGCGGTGTGCGCATCAAGAAACCTTCTTGAATTAAAAAAGGCTCGTATACCTCTTCAATTGTACCGGCATTTTCACCTATTGCAGTTGCTATTGTTGTCAAACCAACTGGTCCTCCACCAAACTTCTCGACGACTGCTTTTAAAATCCTCAAATCCATTTCATCAAGACCATTGGCATCAACGTTTAATGCTTTTAAAGCTATCTCGGTTATCGATTCATCAATTTTACCTGTTCCCTTTATTTGAGCGAAATCTCTTACTCTTCTCAATAATGCGTTGGCTATTCTCGGTGTACCTCTGCTCCTACTCGCAATCTTGATCGCAGCTTCTATGTCAATTTCAATCTCTAAAAGCCCTGCAGATCTTTGAATAATTGCAGTCAAAGTTTCAGTATTATAATATTCAAGACGAGAATTGATCCCAAAACGAGCCCGTAAAGGACTAGTTAGCAATCCAGAGCGCGTAGTGGCACCTATTAAAGTGAATGGATTAAGAGTTATCTGAACTGTTCGTGCATTGGGACCTGTATCGATCATTATGTCAATGGCATAGTCTTCCATCGCAGAATAAAGATATTCCTCAACTACTGGACTTAATCTATGGATTTCATCAATAAACAAGACGTCCCCTGTGGCAAGATTAGTCAACAATCCAGCCAAATCCCCTGGCTTATCTAAAACTGGCCCACTAGTAACCTTAAAACCTACAGCCATTTCATTGGCAATGATATTGGCTAAAGTTGTCTTGCCGAGTCCCGGTGGACCATGCAGTAAAACGTGATCAAGCGGTTCATTTCTAAGCGTAGCAGCCTGAACAAAAACTTCAAGATTTTCAACAATACTAGGCTGACCAGCAAAATCTGCAAGTTTTTGCGGACGTAGAACTTTATCAAATTCCTTTTCGGAACTGTTCTCTGCTTCTTCCTGATAATCAAATGAATCTTCCAAAAGTATAGGTGTTTGAAACAAATTTACAAAAGAAACAAGAGTTATTCGCGATTGAATGTAGGAAGATATTCACTTCTTAGACACCTTTAATTTTTTGTAAAAACTTAAACATATCATCAAAAAGAAAATCAGCTACACTTAACTTGGGATTAGGCTCGTGTGTTTTTTCAGGAATACAAACCACTGTCATTTTTGCAGCTTTCCCTGAAATCACGCCGTTAAAAGAATCTTCGATGACCAAGCAGTCTACAGGATCAACATTAAGTGCATTAGCTGCGGAAATATAGACCGCTGGATGCGGCTTTCCAAAAGGTTCACCTTCTGCAGAATGTACATAGTCAAAATACGATTCGATTTCCAGAGCATTTAAAACAGCTTTCAACAACCTATTCGGGGATGATGTCGCTAAACCAATTTTAAGATTTAACTGCCTTAAATGCACCAAAGTCTCTCGGACACCTTTTAATGGGACAGGGTTTGAACGCACCAAATAAATCATCTGATCAATTATTGCATTTTCTACCGCTCGTTCATCAGGTATTTTTAAGTTTTTATATTTATTCCAAAATGTAATCACCTCATCAATTCTTAAACCCACTGTTTTTTGAAAATCTTTCCTTTCAATCTGAAGACCGACTGATGTGAAAACATCCTCCATTGCTACCTTCCACTGCGGCTCACTATCGATTAAAACGCCATCCATATCAAAGATGACTGCCTTGTAATTATCTATAGAAAATGCTAGTTCCATGCTTTAAAATCTCTTAATTGAATGGTCTTCATTTTCTGTTTACCTAAGCGGCTTTTTTCAGCGACGATCCTGACTGAGTTTGTTGATTCAACAGAAATACCCTCCCATTGTTGAAGGAAGCCTAGGTTCTTTTTTCCTATAATCTTAAAAGCACCATTTTCACGCTCTAAAACAAATACACGTTTATAAGTCAATACATAAAGTTTCCCATCTTTGTAATCACAACCTGTAACGGATCCTTGAAGCCATGATACTCCTTTAAAATTAATTTGTTGAAAAAGCTTAAGTTTTAACTTTCCAGGTGAAAATTCTCCTTCATAGATTTTACACGTCCCCCTGTAGGGCTTGGAGCGATCCTTTGACAGGATTAATAGTTTTCCATTAGCAGAGGCAATAGATTCCGCATCAAAGTTAAATACTTCAGCGGATGGTGGAAATCCCTTTTGATCCTGATAAAAAAAAGAGAATGAAGAAGCTTGAACTGTATCAGGGAAATTATGAGTTAGATGACCGTCAATGTGAGAATGAGACCATTCATCACTAATGGGAATACGATATATCTTCAGATTTTTTCTCTTATTGCTATTATTACCAATATCACCGAGATACAAAAATTGATCATCACAAGAAAGATCCTCCCAATCGACATTTTTAGCGCCGTTAACATATATATGATGAAAGACAACACCTTCTGGGGTCATAACATAAACGATTGGTCCGTCACCACTATCATTTGCGGCAAAACAATAAGAACGCGAAAAACATTCCACACCTGAGACTTCATCCAAAACATCAGGTAATATTGAGCGCTGACTTGCACAGGAAACTAAAAAAAAACAAATAACTATCGCAAAATAAAACCGAATCATGACTTAAGATAAACACTAACAATTTCAATGCGACGGTCTGTCACTTCCTCAACTACAAATGCGAAACCCTCCATTTTTAGTTTAGAGTTTTTTTCTGGAATATTTGCGAGTTTATAAAGTATAAATCCACCCAAAGTCTCGTACTCCTCTGAATCCGGGATATTTAGATTATAGTGTTCGTTAATGTAATCAATTTCAACACGTGCCGAAAACCGAAAATGTGTGTCCGAAATCTTTTGCTCAACAAGATCGTCCTTGTCATGCTCATCCTCTATTTCACCAAATATCTCTTCGATAACATCTTCCAAAGTCACCATGCCAGCAGTACCGCCGTATTCATCAGAAACAATAGCAATGTTACCTGATTGCTCTGTAAATCTTGCAAGTAACTCCTCGCCTGTGGTTACGGAAGGCACAAAATGTATTGGTAGTAAAATTTGCTTAATGGATTTCGGCGATTTAAATAAATCATACGAATGAACATAACCAATGATATTATCAATGGAATCACGGTAAATAATCACCTTTGACAGCCCCTTTGCAATGAACAATTGCATTACCGTGTCTAAAGAGTCATCTATATCAACTGCTATGATCTCGGTTCTCGGTATCATACAATCTCGTGCCTTTACATTAGAAAAATCTAAAGCGTTTTTCAACAAATTCATATCCTCTGAAGATACCTCCTCGCTATCAATTCGTTCTGAAATATCTTCAACAAAGTCTTCGAGATCGACTTTTGAAAACACTTTTTGGTTGGTTTTTTGATCGTAACCAAAAGTTTTTAAAACCACCCAGCTCATTGCAAGAATTACTTGCGTAGGTATAAAAAGAAGAACAAATAATATAAATAATGGAAATGTTCCAATCTTAAGAAATCGATTCGGGTTATACTGAACAAGGCTCTTTGGGATAAATTCGGCAGCAACAAGAACTAAAATTGTTGACAAGAGCGTCTGTAAAAGTAAAAGCCCTGCTTCCGAAGACACGCCCCAACTTGAAAGTACTGGATCTAAAATCTCAGCTGCAGAAATCCCATAAACTACTAGAGAAACATTATTTCCTAGTAAAATAAAAGCAATGACTTTAGATTCATTGCGGTAAAATATTGATTGAACTTTACTTAAGAGCGTCCCCTTTGATTTATCAACTTCAATTTTTAAACGATTTGAAGCGAGAAATGCAATCTCCATTGCTGAAAAGAATGCTGAAAAAACAAGAGCCACGAACAAGAAACAAATCGCGTTGAACATAGTGTACAACAATGTAAGGATTATTTGATTAAGTCAAAACCGATATCCTTTCTATAATTCATGCCTTCAAAGCTTATTTTATCGATAGACTCATAAGACTTTTTCATTGCAAATTCTATGTTTTTGCCATACGAAGTAACAGCCAACACTCTACCACCTGAGGTAACTGAAGAAGGCCCGTCAGAGCGCGTGCCTGCATGGAAACACAAACTATCCACAACGCTATTTAATCCATAAATAGGCTTTCCTTTTTTATAAGCTTTTGGATATCCGCCCGAGACAAGCATAACCGTTGCTGCGCTTTTATCATAAAATTGAATATCTCTTTCCGATAAGGTATTTGTTGCGATCCCTTCAAATAAATCTAATATATCGGACTTTAAACGAGGTAAGACAACTTCTGTTTCAGGATCTCCTAAACGACAGTTGTATTCAATTACATAGGGGTCACCTTTAACATTGATTAAACCAAAGAAAATAAATCCTTTATAGTTTATGCCCTCGGACTTCAATCCCTTGGTGGTAGGCACAATCACTTGATTATGCACCTTATCCATAAATGCTGCATCTGCAAAAGGAACTGGGCTTACAGCACCCATGCCCCCGGTATTCAAACCGGTATCTCCTTCTCCAATCCTTTTGTAATCCTTCGCCTCGGGAAGTAGTTTAAACGATTGTCCATCGGTAATGACAAAAACAGATACTTCTCTTCCATCTAAAAATTGTTCAATTACAACCTTCGCACTTGCATTTCCAAACTTAGAGTCCTTAAGCATACTCGTAAGTTCACGCTCTGCTTCAGCTAAATCGTTCAAAATTAGGACGCCTTTTCCCGCAGCTAAACCATCTGCCTTCAGAACGTAAGGAGCATTCATGTTTCTTAAAAAAGCAATACCCTTTTCCAATGTGTCTTTTGTAAATGTTCCATATTTCGCGGTAGGTATATTGTGCCTTTTCATGAAAGCCTTGGCGAAATCTTTACTTCCCTCAAGTTGTGCTCCTTCTGCATCAGGGCCTATAACAGCAATATCTTTAAGCGATTCATCAGCATAAAAATAATCAGCGATACCATTGACGAGTGGCTCTTCTGGACCAACAACAACGAGCTCAATATTATGTGCTAAAACAAAATCCTTAACCGCTTCAAAATCATTTGGATCAATTGCGACATTTTTTCCGTGTTTTCGCGTCCCTGAATTCCCAGGAGCAATATATAGTTCATCCAAAATAGAGCTCTGTGCCATTTTCCACGCCAAAGCATGTTCTCTACCACCTGAACCCAACAATAAAATTTTCATTAACAATGTTTTAATAATGATTCAAAAAGCATTGCGCCATCCTTAGTTTGTAAAATCGGATCTGATGACCTTTCTGGGTGGGGCATCATACCAAAAACATTCTTTTTTTCATTGGTAACCCCTGCGATATTCATCAATGAACCGTTTGGGTTAATTGAATCAGAAACCGTACCACTTCCATCACAATATTTAAATAAAATCTGATCGTTATTTTGCAACTTTGAAATGGTTTCTTCACTTGCGTAGTACCTTCCTTCACCATGTGCAATGGGAACTGAATAAGCCTTACTATGGTCAAGACCTTTGGAAATTGCTGCAGAATTAGAAACCGGTTTTAAATGTACATTTTTACAAATGAACTTTTGATTGTTATTATGTAACAAAGCACCATCCAGCAATCCTGTTTCGGTTAAAATTTGAAAACCATTACAAATACCGAGTACATACCCTCCTTTTTGAGCGTGTGTAATAACATCATTCATTATAGGCGAAAATTTAGCAATCGCACCTGAGCGCAAATAATCACCGAAAGAAAAACCTCCCGGAAGAACGACCATGTCCACCCCTTTTAAGTCTCTTTCCTTATGCCAAAGAGAAACAACTTCTTGCTTTAAAACCTTTTCAAGAATGTAAACCATATCTTGATCACAATTTGAGCCCGGAAAAGTTACTACACCAAATTTCATTTTAACTGTATTTAGTTGCAAAATTAGTCAATTATACATTTTCAATCTAAGAGAAAATGAAAAACTTGATAACAGAAAAAGTCAAAAGCAAATAAAACACGCCACTTGTTGCCATACCTAATGAATCACTTCGGAATGCGAAAGGTAGAACCAGGCTCAATGGGAGTAATAAAAGACTAAAAAAAGCAATATGTTGAAAACTTAGTACATAAAACAAGCTCAAGAATAGCAATAGAAGAAAAAGTGAAAGCAACATTTGAAATTGTCTTTTTGAACGTATCGCACTTTTTTGCCATTGCGAAAGAAAAGCTGTAAAACCCATAATTGATGCAATACTTAGAATACCTACAACCACAAACCATTCTCCATGGATAGAAGTGCTAGAGCTGAAAAAAGAAACTTTTAAAGCAGGCGAATCCAACAAATAAACAATTGAAAATAGATAAACAAAAGGAAGTGTTGAAGCCATTAGACCAACTAAAACATCTCTTATTGTCAAAGGCCTCATAAACCTTATTAAAAGCAATAAAAAAGGAAGTAACATTAATAAAGGCGGTACAAAAGATGCAGCCAAACCACCAAAAAGAAGAATATTAAAAACAATTGATACTTGAGACTCATTTTGACTGAGCTCAAAAAACTGTTGAAGCATTAATATGAAAAAAAAATGGGCGAAAAGCATTCCATTTAATGTAAATGAGACTGCAAAAAAGCTCATAAAAACGACATAACAAGGGGCTATAAGAAAGGTAATTTTATCAAAAAAATTGGACCTATTAAAGATTCTATTTAGCAAAATTGCATTAACTAAAACTAAAGTAGCCGCAAAATATCGCGAATCAAAATTTTGAAAATCTACAAAACCATTCCAAAAGCCAAAATCAACACTTTCATCCGTGTAAAAATCATTTGTGAAATTCAGAAAATGAAACAATGCAAGAAGAAGAGGTAAGAACAATAAAACTATGGTTCTATTCCCAGAAAACAACTTTAACAAATCAAGAAATTTAAATACGTCTGAAAAGTATAAAATTAAAAGAATTAAAGTCATGGGGTAAACAAAAAAGAATCGAAATAATATTGAATTATTGGTCCTAGAACGCTAAAAATGATATCTTTGGGCGCACAATTTCTTTACATTTCAAACCATATTTTATGGCAAAGCAAAAAAATAGATATTCGGACAAAGAGCTCAAGGAGTTCAAAGATTTGATTTTGGGTAAACTTAAAGAGGCACAGGATGATTACAATCTTTTAATAGGTTCTCTATCTCATAATGATGACCACGGAACCAATGACACAGGGAGAACCTTCAATATGATGGAAGATGGCTCCGAAACCCTATCGAGAGAGGAGTTAGCGTCACTTGCTGCGCGTCAGGAAAAATTCATTAATAATCTCCAAGCCGCACTCGTACGAATCGAAAATAAAACATACGGAATTTGTCGCGTTAACGGCACATTGATTCAAAAAGAACGCCTCAAACTCGTTCCGCATGCAACGATGAGCATCGACGCCAAGAATGCCCAAAACAAGTAAGTGAAGAAAAAGCTTGGAATTCTATTCGTTTTTATTGTCGGGTTCATTCTTATTGACCAACTTATCAAGTTTGGTATCAAATCGAACTTTACAGAAGGACAGAGCCAACCTTTATTAGGTAATTGGCTGGTTTTAAATTATATCGAAAATCCAGGCATGGCCTTTGGTACTACATTTGGCACATCGATTTGGGCAAAACTTAGTTTAAGTATTTTTCGGATTGTTGCTATTACTGCGATTGGTTACTATTTATGGCTTGAGTTAAAGAAAGGTTCAAATTTTGAATACCTTATTGCAATTTCATTAGTATTTATTGGAGCCCTAGGTAATTTGATAGACTCCATGTTTTACGACTTTATTTTCACATTTGACCCTTGTAATTATTACAACTACATGGAAGGTACTGGCAACTTTGAAAAGTGTATACAAACCATTCATGGACAAGAATATTCACGATCGATTGAGGTAAGGCATCATGGTTTTCTTTTAGGAAATGTTGTGGATATGTTTCAGTTCAATGTCCAATGGCCAACATCTATTCCATATTTAGGAGGCAAACAGATATTTCCCGCAATTTGGAATTTTGCAGATTTCTGTATTTCGATTGGCGTAGGAATGATTTTGATTCGAAATAGAACTTATTTCCCGAAAGGAAAGAAATAAACGACTTTAAAAATCCCACTTCATATTTCGATCGTCAAGAATTGCAAATGATATTTTCCAGTCGGCTCGAGGTGCAGATTTATTGGCATTGGATAGAACGCCATAAATCCCGACACGTAGTCTTCTTCTTGATAGCTTAAAGTTCCTTTCAAGGCCGACAAGTCCCTCGTAATGGAACCAATCATGTTCACGAACATACAAAGCTCCAGCACCGAAAACTAAACCAATTCTTGTTTTTTTCATAAAAGGAATCTTATTGATAATCGATCCATTATCGTGATGAACAAAATGCGCTTCGACTGAAAGGTCACTTGTTCTGAGTAAAGTATCCAAGCCTTGGAATGAATATAAGGGATTGGAAAACCACAAAGGATCACTTCTTCTTTGAAATTTGAAATCAGGATCACGTAAGATTTTTGATCTTAAAAATTTCCCGCCCGAAATACGATAATTAGAAGTTCCTATAGTTCCTATTTTAAAGGTTTGCTCAATACTTGCTTGTAAATAATGATGGTTTATATCACTTCCAAACAGATCCGG
>JAQXCN010000082.1 GCA_029251865.1 Crocinitomicaceae bacterium
ACAACACTCTGGTAATCGGCCTCGAAGATGATTCTTCCTGAATTAGGTGCAAGGAAATTTAGCCATACACTTTCATTAATGTTTCCATTATTTTGTGCGCCTTGGTCATAATCGTAGGCATGAAAATTATCAGGATTAGTTCCGTTTGTAGCACCACCAGTTTCTCCGCGATCATTTCCAGAGTTGAAGGCACATCCAAAATCAATAGTTGTAGATTGTGTATCCCCATTTAAGGAGCTGATGGCGTTCGTTCCAATGACAACGTTACTTGATTGACACGGTATATCATCTCCAGTAGCCGAACTACCACCCACGTCATTAACTCTGAATTCAACAAGTCCGGATTGGTCATTCCCATCTGACGCCATTTGAACGTAATAGGTCTCTCCCGAGATAAGTTTGTGATAGCTAATCAAGGGGAATGGATCACATACATCAAAAGTAAGCTCTGCCTCGGGGTCAAGACCCAAAAAATCAGTTCCATCTGCGAATTCAATATGAGATAAGTATTGAAATTTATCTTTTATTAGTGTTCCAGAAATTGGTTGAAGTCCAGCAGAACAATCTTGACCGTCTGCAGCGTGGTACAACTGAAAATAGGTTCCTATTTCTGTACCTCCAAGATCTGTAGTGATCTCAACAGAGCCGCTTCCAGGTGCTACAAATTTGAACCATGAAGATGCGTTTGTAGCGTCCACATCCCCAGCTCGGGGTTCCCCAGACTCCAATGTGCCACTCGCACAAACTGCGACGTTATAAGTGGTATTCGTACTAACGGCTAAAGCATCACAGATATTATCAGGCAATAAAGTAATTCCTGTTGCTGCAATAACCGTAACTTCAAATACAGCAGTATAGTTTTGAGTGCCACAACCACCACCTGATCCGTTTGCTGTGAATGTAACATTTCCAGTTGATCCCGGTCCGGCAGGTACAGGAATGCTTACGTTTTGAACACCTGTCTCTAAATCCGAGAAGGCACCTGTTAGATCCCAATTAAAGAAGGGGTCATCATTTTCATAAGCTTGCCACGAAATATTAATTTGTGAAGGTATGTCAGTGGGACATGCATATAAGTGATTGAAAAATAAATCGTTAGGTGTACTTGTCCAGGGACCATTGTTATTATTGTTGTTTTGAAAATTAAAATCTCCGGTAAGTCCAAAAGCAACCGGGTTGTTATTTGAATACCCAAGGGTATTGTCTGTTGCTACGTATTCAAAAGCATAATCAGAACTACCAAGCAAGAATCCGTCACAATCTATATTCGAACCCACGGATACACTAACAAGACGCACTTGGACGTTGGCTTGAGCATTGATTGATGATGAAATTAGAACAAATAGGGTACAAGAAAACCAAAGTTTCAGGGCAGCGTCTTTTATCATAATAATAGTTTAGTAGGAGTCGTTAGACTACACAACTAATATACTATTTATTTACGACTGATAAAACAGCTAAAAGTACAGTGGAATTACAGCAGCATTGAAACAGGATTCTCTAAGAATTGCTTAAAATCTTGTAAGAATGCCGCTCCTGTAGCCCCGTCAACTACTCTGTGGTCGCAGGATAATGTGACTTTCATGACATTGCCAGGAACGAGTTCTCCGTTTTTAACTACCGGAACTTGTTTAATACCTCCAATTGCAAGAATACAACTATCAGGTGGGTTCACAATGGCAGTAAATGATTCTATACCAAACATACCGAGATTGGAAATAGTAAATGTATTACCCTCCCAGTCACTTGGTTGTAATTTTTTATCTTTTGCTCTTTGCGCAAAGTCTTTTACTTCAGCTGAAATTTGCATCAAACCTTTTGTGTCTGCGAACTTGACGACAGGCACAAGTAAGCCATCTTCTACGGCAACAGCTACACCAATATGAACGTGATCGTTGCGTCTAATAAAATCGCCCATCCAGGCGCTGTTTACATTTGGGTTTTTCTTTAAGGAATGGGCCACTGATTTCACAACCATATCATTGAAAGAAACCTTAACACCATCCATCGCATTCATCGCTTTTCTTGAAGCTATGGCATTATCCATATCGATATCAAGTGTTAGATAGAAGTGTGGAGCTGTAAATTTGCTGTCCGCTAATCTTCTCGCAATCGTCTTACGCATTTGACTCACGTTTTCGTCTCTAAAAGATTCAGTCCCTGAAGGGGCCGCAGTATATTGTGCTGTAGGATTTGATGGCGTGAATGGAATGTAGTGGTCAATATCTCTTTTAATAATTCTACCATTGTCTCCTGAGCCTTGAAGACTATTTAAATCAATTCCTTTCTCACTTGCGAGTTTTTTAGCAAGTGGCGATGCGAATATTTTTTCATTTGAATTTATTGGACTCGCTTGCGCGACAGGAGCAGGAGCAGGAGCAGGAGCAGGAGCAGGAGCAGGAGCAGGAGCAGGAGCAGTCTTTTCCTCAACAACTGCAGGTGCTTCATCCATACCTTCTGTTGGTGCGGCATTTTTAAGGATTTCGGAAACATCCTCATCTTTCGCACCAATTACCGCAAGAACTGAATTTACTGGTGCTGCATTTCCTGTTTCAACTCCTATGTGTAGGAGCACTCCATCATAGAATGACTCAAATTCCATGGTTGCTTTATCTGTTTCAATCTCTGCAAGAATTTCTCCTTCTTTGACTTCTTCACCAACTTTCTTGTTCCAAGCAGCCACAACACCTTCAGTCATGGTGTCACTCAATTTAGGCATGTAAACTATTTCAGCCATAATGCGTTCGTTTATTTAATTTTCTTTAATGTAAGGATAATCTTTCTGTGTATATACATCTTCGTATAGTTCCTTTCCTTCAGGATAAGGTGAGTTTTCAGCGAATTCAACAGATTCTTTAACTTCATTTTTAACCCATTCATCAATCTCTGATATCTCAGCGTCTTTAAGCCATTTGTTGTCTTTTATCGTATTCAAGACATGAAGAATAGGATCTTGTTCAATCCAATCTGTTACCTCGTCTTTAGATCTGTATTTTTGAGGATCTGACATTGAATGGCCCTTATATCTGTAGGTTCTAATATCGAGAAGTGTAGGTCCATTTCCTTTCCTGGCGCGACTTGCAGCTTCTTCTATAGCATCATGAACAGATTCAGGAAGCATACCATTAACTACTTTTGAAGGCATATCATAGGACAATCCAATTTTGGATAAGTCCGTAACATTGGTTGTTCTTTTGACTGACGTTCCCATCGCATAATTGTTATTCTCAATAATAAAGACAACAGGTAGTTTCCAAATCATTGCCATATTAAAGGTCTCATGAAGCGCGCCTTGTCGGACAGCACCATCACCCATAGAAACAAATGCTACATTCTTGGTGCCATTGTATTGTTCAGCGAAAGCAACTCCTGCACCCATAGCGATTTGAGCTCCAACGATTCCATGACCTCCCATGAAATTCTTTTCTTTATCGAAAAAATGCATTGACCCACCTTTACCTTTGGAACAACCCGTAGTTCTTCCGTAAAGTTCCGCCATCAATACTCTTGGGTCAGTCCCAAGTGCTATTGGATGTGCATGATCTCTATATGCTGTCATGTGTTTATCGCCTTTTTCACAGGCACTTGCTGTACCAGCTACAATTGCTTCTTGACCAATATACAAGTGGCAAAAACCACCAAACTTTTGCTGAATGTACAATTGACCTGTTTTCTCCTCGAATTTTCGAATTAAAAGCATGTCTTTGTACCACTTTATATAAGTTTCTTTTGAAAACTTAGGCTTGGCCATTTTTTTTGTTGTTTTAGGTTTTGTTTTCACTGCCATAGGAACTGAAATTTATTTGACAAATATAAGAAGGAATTTGAATTTTTACACTAAATGTTTAATTGACACTAAGTATCTTATTGAACGTTTTTGTTTGTTTTGGTTTCAAGCTTCTTTTGCGCTTTGAAAACCAACACGATACCGACGATTATAAATGGAATACTTAGCATTTGTCCTGTATTGAGGGCAAGTACTTCATCTCTTGCTGTCTGGCCTACTTTAAAGAATTCTACAACGAGTCTTGCTCCGAAAATCAGAATGAGAAAGCTGCCAAAGATAAGACCTGGTTTTTTCCAAGCTTGTTTTTTCCAAAAAAGAAACATTAAAATACCAAAAGCTACGAAGTAAAGCAATGATTCATAAAGTTGTGCAGGGTGTCTTGGTGTTGCATCAAAAGCTTTTAAGGAACTGTTCCAATAATTATGAAATTTGAAAGCCCAGGGCACATTAGTGGGGTGACCTACAATTTCGTGATTCACTAAATTCCCTAACCTAATAAACACAGCACCTATAGCTGTCGGTGCTGATATCCTATCTAAAATCCACAAAAAAGGCTTCTTTACAGTATATTTCGAGAAAAGAAATAAACCAACTAGAATGGCAATTGCAGCCCCGTGACTCGCCAATCCTCCTTCCCAAACTTTAAAAATATCGAGTGGATGCGAAAAATAACCTTTAATCATACGCCCATCAACAACTTCATCATAATAAGGACCATAAAAAAGAACATGACCTAAACGCGCACCTACAATTGTGCCGATTACCATGTACATCACTAGTTTATCAAGTACTTCATCCTTAATGCCCTCTTTTTTGAACATCTTTTTTACTACGAAGTAACCTAGGACCAATCCTGTTACAAAAAGAATTCCATACAGGTTTGGTGTTTTCCACCCTGGTATGATTTCAGGACTCATGGTCCAATCGATAGCTAAAATCATAGTTTCTATTTTTGGTTGGCTAAAGGTATGGGTTTTAACCTTTGTTTTTAAAGGTTAAATGGTTAGCACGTCCTTTTTTAAATATTTTATTACTGTTGTTGCCCCCCTTTCGCAGTTCTTTTTGTTTTTCTTTTGGCAAATGAGAAATTTCTTGACACGAGGAGGAGCAACAATTGTCAAGCTCTTCTTTACATGAATCACACTGAATAAATAAAAGGTGACAAGCGCTATTTAGGCAATTTGTATGTGTATCTGCAGGTGAACCGCACAAATGACAAACAGAAATGATTTCATCAGTGATACGCTCGCCTCTGCGTTCATCGAACACAAAATTCTTTCCTTTGAATTTATTCGTTATCCCTTGTTCTTTCACATCTCTAGCATACTTAATTATCCCACCTTCTAACTGGTGAACATTTGGGTATCCACGATGCTTAAACCATGCAGAAGCTTTTTCACAACGTATTCCCCCCGTACAATACATCACTATATTTTTGTCTTCGTTACCTTTTAAAATGGACTCCTCAATTTGTGGTAGTGAGTCTCTAAACGTATCGACATCTGGTCTTATTGCACCTTTGAAATAACCGACTTCTGACTCGTAATGATTCCTGAAGTCAATTAAAAGCGTTTCGGGATCATTTGTTAGCGAATTGAATTCTTCAGCATTTAAGTGTTTTCCTTTTTTGGTAACATCAAAAGTTTTATCATTTAAACCATCAGCAAGAATTTTGTCCCTGACTTTGATTTTAAGTTTTAAGAATGGGAATTCTGCTTCAGTTTCGTCTACAGCAAAGTTCAAGCGAATACCATTGAGAAACTCAATCTCATATAATTCCTCGCGAAATTGACTAATGTTTTTTGTGGGCACTGCTATTTGTGCATTGATCCCTTCGACGGCGATGTAGGTTCTTCCTACAATTCCTAGTTTGGACCACATTAAAAATAAATGGTCTCTGAATAAGTGAGGATTTGAAATTTGAGCATATTGATAAAAAGAAATAGTCATAAATTGATGTCCTATCTCTCTCAGTTGTTCTTCAAGTTCCCCCTTATTTAATTTGTTCCACAGTTGCATGCTATGTTGAATTAAATAATTTGAAACAAATGTAATGGCTATTTCGAAATATAAAAAATCATCTCGAACATATCCTGGGCCATTTAAACGAGACCTTTAAGTTTTTTATCATTTAGTTTCAAGATTTGTAATCTTGTCTGAGTTTCTAGCGTCTCCAAATTAGTACAATATCTTTATTCAAAACACTTGGTAAAATCCAAGCGCCTGAATAGGGTAAGCCATTCTTGAATGCTGCTTTTTTAGATTTATCCCTGCAGTAGTATACATTATAGGACATTTGAGCTTGAATGGAGGCTTCAACCCAATTCATTCTTTTTTCTTCAGAAGTATTTTCATGATGTTTTGCCGTATAATCGAGCAGAACAGTTTTGAACTCATTTTGTGAAATCGTGAAACTCGAATCAGAAGGCAGTTGATTATGATTTGTATTCCCGAAAGTTAAATAAATTGAATTTTCAATATCCGCATTAAGCTGCAGTTTTGTGAGGGCTTCCATTGCCTCTTCTTCCTGTGCTGTCTTTATTTCTAAAAGATTTGTTTTTTTTATTGAGTCCGAGTTCGCCTTATCATTGCATGAATAAAGTGCTGTGCTCAATAATATGAAAATGAGTAAATACTTCAATTAAACAGCGACATTATGGGTTCTTAAGGCGTCGTTTAACGAGGTCTTTAGATCTGTCGATTCTTTTCGCTGTCCTATAATTAAAGCACAAGGTACCTGAAAGTCCCCGGCAGCAAATGTTTTGGTATAGGAACCTGGAATAACCACACTTCTTTCAGGAACAAAACCTCTAATTTCTTTGGGTTTATCTCCTGTAACATCAATGATTTTAGTGGATTTGGTTAGGACTACGTTTGCACCAAGCACAGCCTCTTTCCCAATATGAACGCCTTCAACGACGATACACCTTGAACCTATGAATGCACCATCTTCAATAATGACAGGTGCAGCTTGCAAAGGCTCCAATACGCCTCCAATACCAACACCACCGCTAAGATGAACATTTTTTCCTATTTGCGCACAACTACCCACTGTAGCCCAGGTGTCAACCATAGTTCCTGAGTCTACGTAGGCTCCAATGTTAATGTAGGATGGCATCATAATCACGCCCGAGGCGACATATGCACCATAACGCGCTACGGCATGAGGAACAACACGAACTCCAAGTTCTTTGTAATTGGTCTTGAGCGCCATTTTATCGTGAAATTCAAATGGGCCAACCTCAATAGTTTCCATTTGTCGAATTGGAAAATATAGAACAACAGCTTTCTTTACCCATTCATTGACAATCCATTCGGCGCCCTTGGGTGCTGCGACACGTAATATACCTTTATCAATCTGTTCTATAACCGCTTCAATAGTTCGAACGGTCTCCTTGTTTTTAAGAAGCTCACGGTTCTCCCAAGCGCTTTCAATGATTTCTTTCATTGGTGTCAATTAAGTCGTTATTATTTTTTCCTCTTTCGGAACTTTAAATAAATAGAATAATCCAATTACAAAGAATATTGCAATTGAAATAACTGAGTATCTGATATCGTCAAAATAATATTCTGTAAATGCAAAAAAGGCAGTTCCTAATACAATTCCTATTTTTTCAGAGGCATCATAAAAAGAAAAATAGCTTGCATGATCTGTCGTTTCTGGAAGATATTTTGAATAGGTTGATCGTGCGATGGATTGAATCCCGCCCATGACCAAGCCAACTCCCGCAGCCATCATGTAAAACTCAATTGGTTTTGTAATGACGTAAGCCACGACGCACAATACAATCCATATCAATACTGCGATTTTTAAGGTTGAGATATTTCCAATTTTGATTGAGATATTAGACATCAGTTTTGCACCAATGGCTGCAAGAATCTGAATCAATAATATAGCTATGATTAAACCTTGACCACCGTCATTTTCAGGCCATTCTATGGCCTTACTGGCAAATATGGTAGCCAAAAGCATTACAGTTTGTACGCCAGAATTAAAAAAGAAAAAAGCATAGAGGTACTTTTTTAATCGGGTTGTCTGCATGAACTCTTTATACACAATTCTGAGTTCTCTAAAGCCTTTCCAAATATAATCGGCTTCAGGTTTTTTCTTGTAAGGATTACTTGGTAAAACACGATAAGTTCGCTGTGCGAAAACGACCCACCATAAGCCAACAAGAATAAAACTATATTTGGTAAGGTGTGTTCCCACACCCATAATCATTACCAAGCATAAAACAAGAAGAATTACACTGCCAATATACCCCATGAAAAAACCGCGGGCAGAAATTTCATCCTGTTGATCTAAAGGCGCAATTTCAGGTAAAAAAGCATTATAAAAAACAAGACTGCACCAAAACCCTATCGATGCCAACATTACAGCAAGCATACTAATCTCCATATAATCAGTGTCAAAGAAAAACAAGGTGCAACAAAAGAATGCTCCGAAATAACAAAAGAATTTAAGAAAGGATTTTTTGTTTCCTGTATAATCTGCAATTCCCGATAAAATAGGGGATAGGAAGCTCACAAACAGAAAAGAAATGGAAATAATTAGAGAGTATAATACACTTGGTGAGACGTGATATCCAAAAAAATCAACGGTTACATCGTTGGCCTCAACCTCAGTTGCTTTTAATCCTGTTTTTTTTAAATAGGCTGCAGTCGTTTGGGCCTCATAAAATATTGGGAAAATTGCGGAAGAGATAACAAGACTGTATACTGAATTCGCCCAATCGTACATGACCCAACCCTTTATTACTTTTTTATCTCCTTTAATACTCACACCTTAAAAGTAAAAAAATATACGTGATTGCTTCGATTTATTCATTTCCTTCGACATAGTCTTTCAGATAGGTAAAGTCAGGCATTAGTTCCCCATTAAGATTAGTTTGGCTCGCACGCTCAATAATTCTTTTGGGATCATCTCCAACTAAGGCTGGAAGAACATGTTTGATAAGCTCGTTTCCGAAATCTTCAGAGGCATCTTTAGGTAACTCGCAAGGCAAATTATCAACGGCCATTACAGCGATAGCATTTTCTTGCATAAAATCTACTTCCTTTCCACTTATTGGATCATAACCATATATTGGATGTGCTACTTTTGAAGGTCGAAGTGTCGATGCAATAGGGTCTGCAATATCACAAGAAATATCTGCTACTACTGAAATCCTATTATCTACATTTGAAAGGTCCTTTTGGGTCAATATTTTTGGAGAGCGACTGCTCCAATAATGACAAGGAATATACATGTCTGACTCTGGAACGTATTTTTGGAATCCCCGTTTATAAAGTTCGGGCTGATTGTAAAATTCACTTCTTATAAATTCTGAACCATCTTTCTTATCAAAGTAATTCTCAACTTCTAAGTGTGTAAATACAGGACCGCTAAATGATTTATTTAAATAAGTATAAGGTTTAACCTCCCTAATTGGCAGTAAATTCATGATTTCACGCGCACCATGCCCAACACGACCAAACCCAGTAAGCACCATTTTGAAATCATTTGGTAGTTTGACTTTCTTTAACTCTGCCTCCACCTCTTTGCGGTCTTGACATTCATTAGCGGGTTTAAGATTGTAAAGTTTGTGTTTTAGACCATATGTTCTAAAGCCATTATAGCAGCCAACAATCCCCGCATATCTTCCAAACCCAATGAGTCGCACATTTCGTTCATCCTTTATGACTTCATAATCAATTAGTCTAATGTTCTTATTTAAGATTTCTTGAAGTAAAACTCTATTGTAGGATTGCTTTTTAAAAGTGTGCGAAAAAAACATGAAGGTTTTATTTGGAATTAGATCATCAAGATTGACCTCCTTAACACCAATGATTACGTCGCAGTGTTCAAGCGTGTCAACCAAAGGAAGGCCTTCAGCCTCATATTGTGCATCACTGTATGTTCGAATAGGACTTTTTTGGATGAAAACTTCAACATTTGAGAAATTATCAATAATACTACGGCACTGCTGCGGTGTTAAAGCTACTCGGAAATCTGGCGGTACTTTACCTTCTTTTATAATCCCTATCTTCATATACTTAAACTTTTTGGAGGTAATTTTCAATAAATTCCCGCACGCATCCCTCGCCACCTTTATGCTTGAGAATCACATGAGAAATACTTTTTATGTTGTTTACTGAATCAGCTGGACATGCCGAAAGTCCTACGCTAGACATAAGTTCCATATCATTAATGTCATCTCCAATCATTGCAACTTGATCAAGTGTTAATCCTTTTTCCTCAATCCAATTATTAAGTACTGACATTTTTGAATCTCTTCCTACATAGCAATGTTTAACCCCAAGCATTTCTGCTCTTTTTTGAACAATTTCAGCTGAGAAACCTGAGGAAATAATACCGAGCTCAATCGATGATTCACGAAGGTTTAAAATCCCCATTCCATCTTTGGTATTGAATTTTTTAATCTCATCGCCTTTTGCAGTAAAATACATACCGCCGTCGGTCATGACTCCGTCAACATCCAAAATGAGAAGTTTTATTTTTTTTATTTTTTGTTTTAAAGATGCTTCAAAATAAACTGCTTTAAAAAGTAAAGTATGTAAGTCGATTTCATATTCTTCACAAATAGCTTCAAGGTCAAAGAGACTCAATTCCATCACATGATCAACCTCTAAATCACCTAAGAAATCATTAAAATTGAGTCCAAATTTGGAACAGATACCTTTTATATTTTGCTCTAATGTCATTTTATTTAATATTTCTCCCAAGACATTTCGCCAAAGGTTCTAGTTCACTATGGAGCGCTCTAAATTCCTCAAAATTTAGCTGTTGTGCGGCATCTGATTTCGCAGTGGATGGATCTGGATGTGTTTCAATGATCAAACCTTCAACACTCATTGCCATACAGGCTTTAGTAAGAGAAGCCACGCCATAAGCGTACCCCATAGCATGAGAAGGATCGAGGATAATAGGAAGGTTGGTATTTTCTTGAAGCCATGCAACCCCACATAAATCCAATGTGAATCTTGTTTTTGTCTCAAAGGTTCTGATTCCTCTTTCACAAAGTATGACGTTTGAATTTCCTCCCGAAAGAATAAATTCTGCCGCTTGTGCAAACTCTTGAAGGGTGGTACCAAAACCTCTTTTAATCATTACTGGCTTTTGTGTTTTTGCGCAAGCCCGGAGTATCCCTTGGTCATACATTGCTTTCGCACCTATTTGAATGATATCAGTGTGCGCAATAATCTCAGCTACATGCGTAGCATCACGAACCTCAGAAATGATAAGATGACCAAACTCATCTCTCATTTTAGAAAGAAGTTCTAGGCCCGCTAAACCCATGCCCTGAAAGGAGTACGGACTTGTTCTCGGCTTATAGCATCCTCCGCGAAGAACGCTAAGATTTAATCCTTGAAGTAATTCGGATGCCGATCGAATTTGAGCTTCAGATTCTACTGAGCAAGGCCCACCGATCAGTAAAGTGTTTTTGTTTTCTCCACCTATGGACAATCCTTCCTTTAGTTGAATTTCTCTAGTACTATTTTTAAACTTTCTTGAAGAAAGTTGCATATCGTTTTCAAATACCCAATGCTTTTCCGCATATGCAGATAGTCCATCGTTCAGGGTTTTTACTGAAGCGCTTGTGACAAGGAAATCTGAATCTATATTTTGGATATGAAATGCACGGTTCTGAAGTGCTAAATCTTCTATTTTATCCGCGGTTATATTTTTTTTGAGTTCAATAATCATATTTCTCCTTTAATGAGGTGCACAAAATTAACAATTCCAATTGCATTTCCTTCGTCATCTACAACGGGCAGGTACATTATTGGGAATGGACATGATTTAATTGTTAAAAGCAATGCATCGACTGTTGCTTTTCCATTTATTGTAATGGGCGTTCTATTTATTAAATCATCAGATGTGATAGTTTTTGGGGTATCAATTTTACTTAAAAGTGCTTTTCTAATATCAGCACTAGAAACGAGACCGGTAAGTTCATTGCTCGCATTCATGATAAGTGCAAATCCCATTTTCCCCTCTTCAACACATTGCAAAATTTCTTTTGTTGTTTTCTCTTCCCCAAAGATATGAGGTGCTTCCTTTAGCGGGGTCATAAAGTCTTGAATAACGTATTTTGAATCAATCTCTCTTGAAGTAAGATTCATTAATGCATTTCCAATGCTTGTCTCATTGAATAAGTAGGAACCGGAAACAGAGGAACTAACTCCCATATTTCTCAGTATAAATGAAACCTCGGCATTGACACCACCATCAACATGTATTGATTTACGCGGAAATCTTTTTCTGAATTTTCGAATTTTCGAAAAGTTTTTTTGATCAAATACACCACCACTCTGTCCTGGAACCGTTGCCATAATCAAAATGAAATCCATGGTGGCGTAAGACTCAAATACATCTACACTAGTTGGGGTTGTAATAGCAAGTCCTTTTTTTCCTGTTATTTCAGAAGGTATATTTAACTTATTCTTCAGGTTTTCAAATTGAAAAGTGACATATTCTACCGGGTTTTCTTTCAAAAGAGGGTAATACTTATTTGGATTCTCTGTGATGATATGAAGATCAATAGGCGTATCACACCACTTACGAATTTCTTTAATATCCTCAAAAACGGAAAGATCATCATTACAGTCAACATGTAACAAGTCGATTTGATGACTAACAAGGTCTTGAATCACATTTTTTAATGGTCGTTTTTTATCACTGTATATCGAGGCTGAGATTTTCATTTTTCAGAATTTAATGGATGCGGCGTTTGCAATATTTGAAATTTATTATCACAAATTACAAGTTCGCAGGGTTTGGAATTGAAAACGAAGGCATTTAAATCTTGTTGTATGCGTCCTAAAATTTGAAGTTCATCAAAGCTTAACTTTTCTTTTTCCTCGAAGTCTTTTCTGAGAATAATACGAACTTGATAAATTTCTTTTTTTTCGTCAAGTACAAGTTTTATGTTTTGAGTTCTATCGCCTAGATAATTTTCTTTTTTCCAATACGCTGCGAAATTTTCAGCTATTTTTTTAGAATCCTCCTGGTCATAATAAACTTTTAAGTTTCCATAGTCAAGAACATAATCTCCAGTAAGATTACATGAACAGGTCACTGATACTGTAAAGAGAAAAAACGTAAGATTTTTGAGATATAATCGCATCGTTATCGAGAAATTGTTTCAAAAAAAGAGGGGTAAGCTACTTTTATCGCACCGCTACAACCTCATACCTTTGCTACGTTCCCGTCCTGGAGGATTAAGAGGGAGCTAGTCGTAAAAGACTTACCCCGCGCAAATATATTAAGAACTTTCGAATTAGTGGAACAATTAACCTTCGGAAATTGCCTG
>JAQXCN010000084.1 GCA_029251865.1 Crocinitomicaceae bacterium
TTCATGGAACATGGATGAGATCGCTACGGTTACTGGATCACAAGATAAACTGAAGGAAGCTTTGGAGATCATCAACATTGTGCCCAATCCATATTATGCATTCTCTGAATATGAGAGGAGCAGGTTGGATACACGCATAAAGTTCACCAATCTTCCTGAGCAGTGTACAGTAAAAATATATACGGTGAACGGAAAGTTGGTGAGAACATTTAAAAAGGACAGCCCAATTACGTCATTGGATTGGAATCTCACGAACGAGGTAAACATACCTGTTGCGTCAGGTATTTATTTGATTCACGTGTCTGTTCCAGATATTGGAGAGCGTGTATTAAAAGCTTTTATATCTATGAGAACAGTTGATCTTCAGGGCATTTAACACTTTCGTGTTCCTAAGTTCACAGATTGCATTCGACATTCTTTTCAATATGTTTTAACTTTGACTAAAATCATCACTATGAAACTCACTATACTTTCAATTATAATTTCCATCTCTGGATCTGTTTTAGCCCAAGATTTTACCTTGCCAGAATTACGATTCTCTTATGATGCCTATGAACAGGGTATTGATGCTCAAACGATGGAGATTCATCACAGTAAGCACCATAGAGGGTACGTAAGAAAATTAAACAATGCCGTAGCAGCATCTAAGCTTGAAGGAAAATCGTTAGTGGATCTATTGATGTATGCAAGTTACCGAAGTACAGCTGTGCGAAACAACGCTGGAGGACATTATAACCATACTTTATTTTGGGAAATATTGACACCATCAACAAGTACGACAGCACCAGAGGCTATGAAAAATCAACTAGAGCGTGCCATAAATAAGACTTTCGGGTCACTAGAAAATTTAAGAAAAGAATTATCAGCGGCAGCAGCTAAGCGTTTTGGTTCAGGTTGGGCTTGGTTGGTTGTAACACCAAACAAAGAACTTGTAGTTAGCAGTTCTCCAAATCAAGACAACCCGATTATGGATGTATCCGATGTAAGGGGTATCCCAATCTTAGGGATTGATGTTTGGGAACACGCTTACTACTTGCGTTATCAAAATAAAAGAGGAGATTATTTAAGTGCAATATGGTCACTTTTAGATTGGGGTGTTGTTTCACAAAAGTATGCTGTGGCTTTATCAGACCCATTGTTGCTACGTATAGAAAGAGAGAATTGGCCCCAAATGAATGCATTTCATAAAGTTTTAGCTCAAACCTTTCATGCAGCAGAGAAAGGTGACTTTAAACCCGTTCGTGAATTAAGTGGCGGGCTTTATGCAAAGTCCATTTTATTGCAGGATTCTGATATTCCGAAATCACTTTTAAAACCCGAAGTAGTTTCTGCTCTTACACGTTTGGAAAAGAAGTGTGGAAGCCTTCAAAAACTGGTGTCAAAAAATGCAAAAAATAAGAATATAATGAAATCCCTATCGAGCGTTCATGATATTTTTCATGAGGTTCAAGGGCTCTGTCACGACTAAATGAATGCACTAAAAGAGTAATATGCAATTCCAATTAACCAAAGAATTTATCGGACAGCTCAAAGAAAGGGTCGCTGCTAGTGATAGTGCGTGGATTCATAAAAACGTTTTGGAGCTTCACCATGCGGATATTGCAGATGTTCTTGATGAGCTTTCTCATGAAGAGGCAAAGCACGTTTACTATTTAAGTAACGAAAATTTACAGGCGGATATTTTGATGGATCTGCAGGAGGAGAACCGAGACCGGCTTATTGAATCGCTTAGTACAAAGGAGCTCGCAGACCAGATTGAAAATCTCGACTCTGACGACGCTGCTGATATTTTAGGAGAACTTCCCGATGACAAAATTCAAGAGGTTATATCTCAAATGCAAGATGATTCCGCTGCTGAAGATATTATTGACCTTCTTAATTATGATGATGACATTGCTGGGGGTTTAATGCAAAAAGAGTTTTTAAAAGTAGAGTTCGACTGGCCTGTGAATAGGGCTTTAAGACAGCTTCGTAAGCAAGCAGAAGATGTTGAGCGTGTTTTTAACATTTTTGTGACAGATGAAGAGGAGCATCTTTTAGGCGTTTTATCTCTTAAACGTCTACTGATCGCTAATTCAACTACAAAAATTGCTGAGCTTTATAATTCAAAAAATATTATTTCGGTTAAAACCTCTGAATCACCAGAGCAAGTAGCGGTGCTCATGGAAAAGTATGATTTAGTTACTGTCCCTGTTGTGGATTATCAAAACAAGTTAGTGGGAAGAATTACGCTTGATGATGTTATGGATTTTTTGAAAGAGGAGGCCGATAAAGATTTTCAGCTTGCAACAGGTATTTCTGATCCAATGCAATCTGACGCATCGATTTGGGCGATAGCCAAAGCACGATTGCCCTGGTTGGTAATTGGTCTTGCAGGAGGAATATTAGGGGCAAAGGTGATTTCAGGATTCGAGGTTAGTATCGCCTCAATACCCGAACTTGCGTTTTTTATCCCTCTGATTACTGCAATGGGAGGAAATGTGGGAGTTCAGTCTTCGGCAATTGTTGTTCAGTCTTTGGCGCGTGGAGAACAGCAGATAGGAGGAATATTAAGTAAAATTTGGAAGGAAACCCTTGTGGGCATTGTTAATGGTATTCTTTTATCCCTGCTGATTTTTGGTATTGCAACTGTTTTTGGAGGTATTGAGTTGGGTCTTGTCGTGAGTATTTCACTTTTTACCGTGATTATTGTTGCCGCAATTTTTGGGACATTTATTCCTTTAATTTTAAATAAATATAAAGTTGACCCCGCTCTAGCCACGGGTCCATTTATAACCACAATGAATGATGTTGTTGGTTTATTCATCTATTTCTCAATCGGTCTTCTGATATTTAGTTTAATGGCTTAATTCCTTGTGAATATTTCCTTGTATTTTTTCTATCTTTGCCTTCCTAATCAAAAGGAGAGGTGGCAGAGTGGCTGAACGCGCACGCTTGGAAAGCGTGTTTACGGAAACGTAACGGGGGTTCGAATCCCCCTCTCTCCGCATTATAAAAAAGCCCTAATAAGGGCTTTTTTTATTGAATAAATTTTTTCTTTTCTTCTCTCGTAACCAATAGAAAATGAAATGTTTTTGCAATTAATCTTTCGATTTAGCGCGAACATTCTTCGAAATCGTTGCTTAAAACTAAAAAAACATTATTTTTGGCGTAATTAAACAAGAAGAATTTAATTTTTACTTATGAAAAATATGATCAAATCGTTAGCCTTTGTTTTTACTTTAGTCCTAGGCTTTTCTCTACAAGTTCAAGCGCAAGATGACGCTACAATGAATGCCACTGAAGATGCAAGTGCAAACGCGGGTGTCGTTGATGCGGCAACAGAGGCAGCTCCTCCTGCGGCAGTTAATGCTGAGGAAGAAGAAGTTGAACTTAGCTTCGTGCAAACATTAAAACAAAAATATATTGAAGGTGATGTTCTTTGGATGACACCAGTTCTTATTTGTTTGATCATTGGTATGGCTTTGTCTATAGAACGCGTAGTATACCTCAATTTAGCTACTATTAATACAGATAAATTTAAAGAAGAAATTGAAAGTGCATTACAATCAGGTGGTGTTGAAGCAGCGAAAGATGTTGCAAGAAACACACGCGGCCCTATTGCATCGATTTATTTTCAAGGTTTAGATCGGGCTGACGAAGGCATCGATATTGTAGAAAAATCAGTTATTTCATATGGAGGTGTTCAGAATGGTCTTTTGGAAAAAGGAATGACATGGTTACAACTTTTCATCGCTCTTGCACCTATGCTAGGTTTCTTGGGGACAGTGATTGGAATGATTCAGGCCTTCGATAAAATTGTAAAAGATGGTCAGGTTTCGCCAACGACAGTTGCGGATGGTATTAAGGTATCACTTTTGACAACCGTATTTGGTCTGATAGCTGCAATTTTCTTGCAGATTTTTTACAATTACATTACTTCAAAAATTGATAGTATTGTGAATGAAATGGAAGAGGCATCAATTTCGTTAATCGACATGATGTTGAAGAACAAGGCGTCTAAATAATACCCTTAAATCCTATTCTATGAAAGAAGATAAAATGACTTTGATACTCACCGTTACCAGATACGCTCTAGTGCTAATTGGTGTCGGTTTGAGTATTCTACTTTTCTCCGGACCAACCGTTGCGGATGGGAAAGAAGCTATGACAGAATTTAGAGAAAGTGGTTCGATGACAGCAATTTATTATACACTGTTCATTATTGGAACTGCAATCTTTGCTGTTCTTGGGTTCTTTTTGTTTCAAATGGCGATGCAGCCTAAAAAGACGCTTATGTCCATTGTTGGAATCGTTGTGGCTTTGATACTGTATTTTGCATTATACTTCGCTGGTTCTACAGACACAATATCAACACTTGCATTACGTCATGAGGCGAGTGATTCAGTAATTGCACAAACATCTGCCGGGGTATATACTATTGGTGTTTGTATTGTAGTTGGAGTTTTGGTTGTTGTTTTTGGTCCGTTTATGGGTCGTTTAAGGTCCCCAAGAAAATAAGACTATGGCGAAGAGAGACATACCTGAAATAAATGCGGGGTCTATGGCGGACATAGCCTTCTTGTTATTGTTGTTCTTTCTTGTAACGACAACAATGGATAAAGATCAGGCCTATGTTAGAAGTATTCCCAAGAAAATAGAGATTCCACCAGAAGATCTACCCGATGTTCAAAAACGGAATATTTTAGCTATTAAAGCGAACAGTCAAAACCAGTTAATGGTTCGAAATATTGTTTTTTCTGATCCAGATATGATTTCAGATTTTATTCTTCGGTTTTATCAGACGAGTGAGACAGTGAATAAGCCTGAAGAAAACTTCCCTCTTTATTCGACGGCAACAGCGGGTTTGTGTGACCTGCGCATGGCTGAACTTGATTTGAAAATAGAGGAGGCGGATAAGGTTGGTGCTTCTGATCTTGTTAAATTTTTCTCTTCTGCTCTTGAAGAATGGAATAAAAAGAAAAAAGCAATTAAGCTCTATGGAAAGACGGAACTTAGAGAAATTGATAAGCAGGCTCACATCAGAATTGAAGTTCAAGAGGCTACCGCTTATTCAATATTCACACAAATCCATAATGAAATTGAGGAAGCCATCGTTGAGTTGAGGAATACAAAGTGTAAAGAATTATTTGGTGAACCATACACCTTAGTGAAGCAAAGGTATAACCAAGATGCAGACGCGAGAGACAAGGACATCTTAGACCTTATTGAAATTTTGTACCCTGCGCGAATCGTCGAAGTGACCCCGAAAAACTAACAGCTATGTCTAAATTCAGAAAAGTAGAAGAAAGATCAGCGCCAGCAATGAATACAGCGTCGTTGCCTGATATTGTTTTCATGCTCTTGTTTTTCTTTATGGTAGCAACGACAAGTAAAGAAACAGATCCTACCGTTAAATATACTGCACCAGAAGGTTCAAGAACTGAAGACTTGACGCCGTATAAACAACGTTCAGAAATAGACTTTCTTTATTTAGGCGCCCCTAGAAATCCTAACAGAACGTCAGCATTCAAATTTGGATATGCGCTTTCATTGGATAATGTTGTTCAAGCCACTCCAGATGGTTTATATTCGACCAATGCAGTTTCAAGGTGGAAAAAAGATAAATTTGATCAGAAGCCTGCAAGAATGATTGCTCCAATTGAAGCGGTAATAACTTGTGTTAAGGCGGATCAAAGTGCGCCTACGGGTCTAATTTTTGATATTAGAAAGCAGTTGCAGGATATAGACGCGCTAACTATCGCATACTCGGTAAAAGACAAAGGCGTAAGTAAAGCGTCTCAGTAAAAACTTTATGGAACTTGAGGAGTCTGAAGTTCTTAATGAAGCACTCATTTCCTTTCTTGAAAAGACAGAGCTAGGTACCAACGGTGCGAAGTATACGCACTTAGATGTCCGAAAAAGAATTCTAGATATTGACCAACCACAATCTTTTACTTTAAAACGACAGCAGCGTATTGTTGCTAATGTAACTTTTTGTGTTCGTGATTTCTCTCGGTATGTGCGTTATTTCGCATTTAACTCAATTTTTCAGAGTACGGCGCAATCAAATAGGAAAAGTACCTCAAAGACAATTTTAGAGCTTAAGATTTTAAAAATATTTAAAGAATTAGAAGCAAAAAAAAACATTCCTTTTTACGCATACATTGAGGCTGATAATAAGCGTAGCTTGATGATGAGTGAGCGATTTAATTTTCATATTTACACACACATAATATCACGTACTTTTAGTAGAGTCGCACCTAAAAAAAACAAAAACATTTCCTTTTCAAATGATTGGGAAGCAATTTCAAATCTAGTTTATGCCCATTATGGGCATTACGATAGCTATTTTGATACTCACGTAAAGAAACCGCCATTTGTAACTTTAAGAGATGGGTCTGGGGCAATAAAAGCTTATGCTCGTTTCACAAAAGTGACATGGCGACTGCATCGATTACCAGGAATATTCGGGGGTGCTTTGGTTAGAGTATTGCCTTATATTCCAATCTTAAATAAGCTTATTCAACCAAAAAAGCATTTGTTTTTGACCCCTGATATTGTATCGCATACTGCAAGCGTAGAACAACTTCAGGAGTTATTCGTAGGTGCATTGGCGCTGTACGATGTAAAGTCACTTATTTGGTTTGTTGACCCCAATGACCCTTTATATCAAACTACGAGTTCGGGATTTTCATGGGGAATATTAGATAAAATCATAGGGATAAAGAAGATCAATGTTGTAAAACGGAATACATCTAATAAATACTCCTCTGAAAAGCCTTTTTTCGTAAGTTCTTTAGATTTGATTTAATCTATGGGTGCTTTAATGGATTTATATCCACCCATAAAATCTTTAATATATTCAGATACGCGTGCCTCTCTGTCTAGGGTTTCAATAACCACTTTTTTGCAACGTGGTAGGCTTTCGGATATGCGATTTACAAATCCTTTATTTCCAGTTTTTAAAATCGTATTTAAGTCTAAGAGCATAAAGAGCTTTAATTCTCCAATATTGAACCCGTTTTGAAAATACATTTCACAAATTCGTTTGGGCGTTCCAACAATGAGTTCAGTACCAAAGAAAAGATCATTTCGTTGCCTTACTCTTTGCCCTTTTTCAACGATAAGATCCAAAGTAAGGTCTAGTTTTTTAAAGCGGTGCTCTAGATAATCCGCGAAAGCTCGGGCCATTTGATCGTCTGTACAGATAACAATCCCTCTTGGGGAACCTTCCTTTGGCTCAGGTATACAGTCTGTTATTATATCTTGAAATAATTCAAAATAAGGTTGGATTTCACATTGAAGGACCAATGCATTCCCTGAGCGCAGTAATTTTCTTGTCTTTGCCCCGAAGTCTTCCATGTTTACTTTAGTTTTTTATTTGATTTATGTCTTGAATGATCACGTTCAGTTTTTTTC
Organism: Crocinitomicaceae bacterium; assembly: GCA_029251865.1. GTDB lineage: Bacteria > Bacteroidota > Bacteroidia > Flavobacteriales_D > Crocinitomicaceae > UBA952. The sequence goes on from JAQXCN010000084.1 coordinate 7,402, forward strand.
TTTAAGTTTTTTTCGAATGCCTTCTCAAGATCTACCCCTGTTTGATTTGCAATACAGATCAGGACAAAAAGCACATCTGTTAGCTCACTCGATAGTTCAAGAGCACCTTCATTGTTTTTGTTACTTTGTTCACCATATCTCCGAGACATAATTCGAGCCACCTCTCCAACTTCTTCCATGAGAATTGCGGTGTTTGTGAGTTCGTTAAAATAACGCACACCGTATTCATTAATCCAATTGTCAACTTTCTCTTGTGCCTCTTGCAGTGTCATTTGCGGTTTTATAATAGGGTACGAAGTTAGAAAAAGGAACGTAATAGCCCTAAGATAGTCGAATCCGTTTTTTTTTATGACATTTGTTGAAATTGAAAATGTTTCATGAAAAAACTACAGAATTACATCAATGGAAAGTTTCAAGCACCGGTATTAGGAAAATATATTGAGAATTTTGACCCTTCAAAGGGCGTTGTTTTCTCTTTAATTCCAGATTCAGATGCTGAAGATGTTTCTCTGGCTACAGAGGCGGCAAAAGCTGCCTTTCCGAAATGGTCTACAATGACGCTAAATGAAAGAAGTGAAATACTTCTTCGTCTATCAAAGGGAATTGAGGACAGAATGGATGAATTCGTAGCTGCTGAATCATTAGATAATGGAAAGCCTGTAAGTCTTGCCCGGCAAGTTGATATTCCACGCGCAGTATCAAATCTTAGTTTTTTCGCTACAGCTATTTTACATTTTGCTTCTGAATCACATTATATGGAGGGTGTAGGTGTTAACTATACAACAAGAAAACCTATTGGGGTTGTGGGTTGTATTTCTCCTTGGAACCTCCCTTTATATTTGTTTACCTGGAAAATAGCCCCGGCTCTGGCAACCGGCAATTGTGTCGTAGCAAAACCTTCTGAAATAACGCCTTACTCGGCTTATTTATTATCCGAGGTTGCTATGGCGGCAGGGCTGCCTCCCGGTGTCCTAAATATTGTTCATGGATTGGGAGCCTCTGCTGGAGATGCAATTGTTAAACACCCCGACATTAAAGCGGTATCCTTTACTGGAGGAACAGCTACGGGTGCGTATATTGCACGGACTGCGGGGCCGATGTTTAAAAAACTATCATTGGAGTTAGGAGGGAAAAATCCAAATATCATTTTTGCAGACTGTGATTTTGAGGACATGTTAAGCACTACAGTTCGTTCTTCTTTTGCCAATCAAGGACAGATTTGTTTGTGTGGTTCTCGAATTTTTATTGAACGAACCATATATGATAAATTTAAGACAGCATTCGTAGAAAAGGTTTCAAGAATGAAGGTGGGTAATCCATCGGACCCAAGCACGAAGCAAGGTGCTGTTGTCTCTAAAGGACACATGGAAAAAGTACTTTCATATATTGCCCTCGCTGAAGAAGAAGGAGGGACTATACTTACCGGAGGAAATCAGGTTATTCTAGATGCCCCTCATGATAACGGTTATTATATAGCTCCAACAATCATTGAAGGTTTACCATTCGATTGTCGAACTAATCAAGAAGAAATATTTGGTCCAGTCGTAACCTTGTGTCCTTTCGATACGGAGGAAGAGGCTCTTATGATGGCCAACGCTACACAGTACGGATTGGCAGCAACTGTTTGGACGACCAATCTAAAAAAGGCACATCGGATGGCAGACGAAATTCATGCAGGAATTGTATGGGTGAATTCCTGGCTTGTTAGAGACCTCCGAACACCATTTGGCGGGGTTAAAGCCTCTGGTGTTGGTAGAGAAGGGGGGTGGGAAGCTTTAAAGTTTTTTACTGAACCGAAGAACATATTTATAAAAAGTTAATGCGCATATTTTTATTTTTTTTCCTGGCAACCTCTATCCATGCACAAATTGAGCCTGTGCTTTGGAAGGTAGAGCGTGATACAGTAAAGCAATGGTATTATTATTTTGGAGATGAATTTAATGGTGAGAAAGTAAACGAAGGAATATGGCATCCTAATTATCCCTGGGGAGGCTTATTGGCTGATGAAGGATCGTTTGCGGATAAGCAGATGGTTAGTCAAACGGGCGGTCTTTTGAAGCTCTCAGCGGATACAACCTTAGAGTGGCGAACTTTTCCAAAGTGGGTTTTAGAAACAGGAGGAGCATATGATGATGCGGTTCATATTAAAAATGGAAACCAAGTTGAGCTCCGCTATCTGACTTCTGCAGTTTGGAGTAAGCAGCAGTTTAAGTACGGTTATTTTGAGGCGCGATGTAAGGCGCCAAGTGGTAAAGGTCTTTGGCCAGCTTTCTGGCTTTATGGTGGCTTTCCAAATGAGGAGATAGACTTTATGGAAATGAAAGGTGAAAAACCTAAACACTTTCATGTCGATGTGCACTGTCCAAATCAATGTAACCGCGTTAAGACCGGCTGGTTCGGAAGGACAAAGCGTTGGGGCGCATGGATTAAAACAGATCAAAAGATAACTGATGAGTTTGTGATCTATTCTGGTATTTGGAAGCCAGGAGAAATTAAAATGTATTTAAACGGTCAGGAAGCTGCAACGTTTAAGGGTGATTTTGAGACAAGGATGCATCTTATAGCCAATCTGGCTATTGCACAAGATGGTAAGGCCTTTGGTCCAGGAATCGATGATGAAACAAAATTCCCTAGTGACTTTTATGTAGATTATATGCGAGTATGGCACCCTGAAAATGGTTTTGATGGCGTAAAAACCCCTCCAAAACCAGGCGCTAACTTTACACAGCCTATTCGCAATAGTCAAATCAACCAGAGTGAGGCTCGAGCAAAGAGAACCAAGCGAATCATGCGAGATAAGGCACATAAAAATCAACATTTAGGATTTGTTTCGATGACCCAAGACGATAATAAACAGCTTTTGTTTGAGAAAAATGGTTTATTCGAAGAGAACCCGAAAATAGTATTTGCAGACCAGAATTATAATGAAATCGAGAGTATAGAACTAAACGCTCCTCAGGTATATTTTTCGTTTAGAGGGCTTAAAAAAGGCACGTATCATGTGAAACTTGACTTAGGAGCCAGCCAAAGATGGATTGAAATAAAACTATAGGTTTATTTACCGAATCTTATACCACCTAAAAGCTTAATGCTATAACAATTAAGATTATATCTCAATTCTGTAAAACGAATCGATTTGTTATCAAATTCCGTAACTAGAAAGGCAAAGAATTTTTTATTTGAGTAGCCGCCAAGAAGTCTAATGTCATAACGTGGTGCAAGACCAAGAAATCCACGTGTTTCATCTGCTGTATAAAATTTTGACTGTATCACACCTCCTAAGCCTAGCCATCCGGAAATTTGCCAATTCTTAATTCGATTTACATAGGCGTATCCTGGAATAATACCAAAGTCAATTGCAGATAGAGATGAGGCTTGAGTTTGTGTGGAGCTCATATCGGAAATCACCTCAGGAACGATGGGCTGGCTATTGTTTTCAACTCCAAAAAGATTAAAAGAGCCCTTAATATACCATGTATGAACCAACGCATTGTAGTGTGCTTGTTTTCCTCGTAATGCCGCCATTTTGAAATCCTGATCATGGAAGTACCAGCTATTGAGACTGAAATTTGTGGTTCCTACATTAGGCGTGCTCAAATGGGTTGTATTGCTTGAGATAAAGTTGCTGTCCAATGCAGCATAATTTTGAAGGGCATAACCTTGGACGGTTTTGAAATCAGCATCAAAAAAGAATTTTTTGACTGAAAAATTTAAGCCTAAGTCGAATTGATTTGATTCCCCCCATTTTTCAACATCTTTAACATATCCAAAAACAGGAAAACCTACCCTCAAATGGAACCATTTATAGGCAAATCCAAGACCAAGAAGCGTTTTAAAATTATTCTTGTATTTCAAGGTTGTATTATTGCCGTTAATAGGACAATTCATCGTGAATGGTGCACTATTGTAACCCATGTCGAGATAGAGAACTTTTTTGTTTTTAAAGTCTTCAATAACAGGAGATTCTTCTTGTGCAATCGTTTGAAAAGAGAGCAGTAAAAGAAGGCTACTTAATTTTATTTTCCATTCCCAAAATGAAGGCATATACTTTTGCTATTTCTTTTCTCTCATTACTCAAACCGGAGCCCCCGCCATGGCCCGCATCCATATTGCAATCGAATAAAAAGGGATTCTGATCTTTTTTGTAGGCTCTCATTTTTGCAACATATTTTAGGGGTTCCCAATATTGTACTTGTGAGTCATGATACCCCGTGGTTATATACATTGCCGGATATTCCATTTTTTGGATATTGTCATAGGGAGAGTATTTAAGCAAGTAGTAATAGTATGACTCTTCATTTGGATTACCCCATTCTTCATACTCGGATGTAGTTAACGGAATCGTTTCGTCAAGCATAGTTGTAAGTACATCTACGAAGGGCACCTGGGAAACAACCCCTTTCCAAAGGTATGGCGCCATATTAGCTACGGCACCCATAAGAAGACCGCCAGCACTTCCTCCTTGTGCATATATTTTTGCGGGGTCGCAATAACCCATATGCCCTAAATATTCAGCTGCATTGATAAAATCGGTGAAGGAGTTGATCTTTTTCATGAATTTTCCGTTTTCATACCAATGCTCACCCATGTATTTTCCACCCCGAATATGTGCTACTGCAAAAACAAAACCGCGGTCTAGTAGGCTTAAGCGTGTTGCACTGAAGACGTCTGGAATGGTTATCCCATATGAACCGTAGCCATACAGTAGTAAAGGTGCTTGGCTTAATTCAACTCCTTTTTTATAAACAATTGAAACAGGGATTTCTGTACCGTCATTCGCCCTAGCCCAAATTCTTTCGGAGTTGTAATTACTTGAAGCGAATTCAGGATCCTTAATCTCCTTTTGATGCCAAAGTTCTTGTTTACCTGTAGACATGTCATAAGCATATATACTTGAAGGCGTAGTCATTGAATTATAGGTATAATATAGTGTATTGGATTTGTAATCATCATTCATTGCTAAGCCCAAATAATATGTCTCTTCATCAAAGGCAATATATTTGGTTTCTCGGGACTCAAAAGGGTAGATTTTTATCTTGTTCAAGCCTTTTGTGCGTTCTTGAATGACTAAGAATTCTTGAAATGAACTGATACCGTTAATATAAGTCTTATTGCTTGTTTCCTGAAAAACTTCGCATTGACTTAGGCTTTTTGGTATTGTACGGGCGAACAATATTTTATTATTTGGGGCTTTGTCATTACTTACAATGTAAAAGCCATTACCGTGGTGTGTAACAGCGTACAAATGACCTTGTTTCCTTTTAAGAAAAACTTGGGGTACTGATTTGGGGTTGTTTGCATCGAGCCAAAGCACCTCTGAGGTAAGAGAGCTGTAGCAATTAATAAAAATAAAATCGCCTGTTTTCGATTTGGAAAAATAAACAGAGTATTTTTCGTCATCCTCTTGATACACTAAAACGTCTTCACTATTTGGAGTCCCTATTTCATGACGAAAAACTTGATACTCTCTTAGTGTTTGTGGGTCCTTTACGATATAATAAATCGTTTTATTATCGTTGGACCATAAAATATCTCCATTGCTATTCTCTATACGATCATCGAGGTACGCTCTTGTTTTATTTTTACGAATTGAAATTGTGTTTTTCCGTCTTCCTTTAAAATCTTCGGCAACAGCCAAGTATTTATTATTGGGTGAAAGTTCCCAATCTGCTAGGTCATAAAAAGATTGATTTTTAGCCCTTTCATTTTCATCAAAGAAAAGTGTGGCTTTATCGTTTTTAAGCGCATAAATTTTTTCATATTCCATTCCTTCTTCATTTCGAGCTTGAAATAGCTTTCCGTTGTACCAAAAGGGTGATTTTTGTTCATTTGGATCTATTCTTTTTTCAATTTCACCTTGAATCTTTGATACTAATGGATCTAACTTTAAAAAATAGCTCTTGCAATACTTGTTTTCTTCTTCAATGTATTTTAAAACATCGGCAGAATCGCGTTGATTCATCCAGTAATAAGGATCATTTCTTTCGTGATTAAATTTGGAAAGTGTCTTGTCTATTTTTGGTGCCTTAGGAGTATTGTTTTGTGCCATAATGTAAAAGCTTGTGCAGAAAAGAAGAATCAAATAATTTTTCATGTTTAACGAAGGTTGGTAAGTCAAAAGTACGCAATATCTTTTCTGTTTGTTGTACCTTTAGAGTTGTGAAGAAACTCTATAAATTTTTACTGAATGCCTTGCCGAGGCCTTTACTAATTAGATTAAGCTATATTTTTAAGTTTTTCGCCCCTTTCCTTTACCGTGGATCTGCTGTTGAATGTCCTGTTTGTGAGCGCTCTTTTTCGAAGTTTTTAAGTTACGGTTCAGAGGTCGCTCACCGAGAAAATGTACTATGCCCTTATGATTTGACGCTTGAGCGGCACAGACTTATGTGGCTTTACCTTCAAAGAGAAACTAATTTTTTTACAGCTCAGAAATTAAAGGTTTTACACATTGCTCCTGAGCAATGCTTTTTACCTCACTTTAAAAAACAAAAAAATCTTGATTATATAACCGCTGATTTGGTTTCTCCAATTGCTGATTTGCACTTTGATTTGCACAATATCCCGCTTGAAGACCAACAATACGATGTTGTGTTTTGCAACCATGTAATGGAACATGTTGATGACCCTATACGTTGTATGAGTGAATTACAAAGAGTCATGAAGAATGGAGGCTGGGCAATAATGCAAGTTCCTCAGGATGTGACGCGGGATGTAACTTATGAGGACGCGAGTATCACGAGTCCTGCTGATAGAGAAAAGCATTTTTGGCAAAAAGATCACGTGCGTCTTTTTGGGATGGACTATCCGCAATGGCTTGAAAGAGCAGGTTTTACAGTTGAAGTTTTTGATATGAATGAAAAATGGGAGCCAACTGAAGTGGAATCTTATCGTTTAATGAAAAAAGAAAAACTGTATATTCTAAAGAAATCATGAAAATTAAAAAACTAATTATTCTTCTTGTTTTTGCGCCTATCGCAGCAATCGGTCAAAAAAGTGTATTCTTGAATTTAGAACCTGTTTTTCTTGGTTCTCAATTTGAGACTGGAATTACTTACACACATCCATCTGGACAATCGTTCTCAGTGGATTACTTAAATTACTACGTATCAGATATTAGTATCACTTATGATGGTGGGCAAGAACTTATGGTATTGCCTTCTGTTCATTTAGTAACTGCAGATAATCACCTTTTATCTTTAGGTAATTATGATGTTGATAACATTGAGCAGATTGAATTTATTTTGGGGGTTCCACAAAGGTTCAATACCCAAGATGGTTCCGAATCAATTGATATTTCTTCCTACCCCGAAGATCATCCTTTAAGTTTTCAGGATCCTTCAATGTATTGGGGCTGGGCATTTGGCTACATGCACGTTGTAACTGCTGGTTCGCCAACATTTGAATTGCATAATGTAGGGCCGCAGCTTTCTAAACAAGTAGCATTAGATGTTATTCCTACGGAAACTTCAAGCACGCAAATAGACATTGAACTCTATTGTAATGTTGACCGTTGGTTTAATTCAATTGATTTAAGTAGTGGGATGCTAATCAGTCATGGTGATGGACCTGATAATGTTCAGATGATGAGTAATTTACTAACAGAAGAAGTTTTTTCGGTTTCTGCTCAGGCCGCAATCCCGGAGTACATAAATTCACAATCTTTTGTTTTCCAAAATCAAGTAGGATTGAATGTTTCGAATATACCGAGCCATGCAACGTCTCTTAAGATTACCGACCAGCTTGGTCGTCTGGTGTTAACTCAGAATATTTTAGGGGCTTCTGAGCTTGTATTAGCTTGTGAACACAAGGGTATCATCTTCATAAGCTTAATGAATCAGGCAGGCACTGAATTAGAAACCATTAAATATATTTACCGCTGATGTTTAGAAAAGCCGTATTTGTTTTCGGTTTTTCTGGTGTTATTCTATCCCTTTGGATGTGTAAATCCATTCCTGATTTAAACCAATTTGTAGCAACGCCTACGCCTTCAGATAATCCTATGGACCCGGCAAAAATCGCTTTAGGTAAGGCGCTCTTTTTTGATACAAGGTTGTCTTTGGATAATACGATCAATTGCGCTTCTTGTCACAAGCCAGGTCTTGCTTTTACTGATGGTAAAAAAACCAGCACAGGGATTAATGGTCAAAAAACAGAACGCAACTCTCCGAGTCTCTTGAATGCAGCTTTTTTACCAACAGTTATGTTTGATGCGCATCTCAAAACACTTGAACTGCAAGCCATTGTGCCGATTCAGGAGCCCATAGAAATGGGGCATAATATGAAAAAGTTACTTCCCATTTTAAGAGCAGTTCCTGAATACCAAAAAGCGGCGGAAGAAATTTATGGAAGAGATTTTGATGCCTGGGTTTTAACGCGAAGTATTGCAGCATTTGAGCGGTCCTTATTGTCTTTGAGTTCGCCCTATGATCATTTTATAAAAGGAGATTCATCCGCCTTATCTAATAAGGAAAAACTGGGGTATCAAATCTTCTCGGAGAAACTGTACTGCACGACATGCCATGCGCCACCTTATTTTACAAATCACGAACCTCGCAATAATGGATTATATGTTGACTACGGATCAGATAAAGGCCGTTTCAGGATTAATCAGGATTCTTCTGAGATAGGACATTTCAAGGTCCCATCGCTACGAAATATTGAGTACACGGCGCCCTATATGCATGATGGAAGCTTTGAAACACTCGAAGCAGTTATCGATCACTATGCAAAGGGAGGTGAAGGACACCAACTTCAAGACCCTGTTATTCAACCGTTTTCTTTGACCAAAAAAGAGCGGAGTGCCTTGCTTGCATTTTTGCTTGCGCTTACCGACCTCTCCTTTGCAGAGCGTCTTTAATTCTTAACTTTGTGCTATGAACATTAAGACCGAAACGATTTGTGCGATTGCCACCGGAAATGGTATAGGTGCCATAGCAATTGTCCGTGTTTCAGGACCTGATTCAAAGAAAATATGTTCAAGGTGTTTTTCTAAGGGCCTCTCAGATATAGAAAGTCATACCCTTCATTTTGGAACGATTACGGCTGCAGATGGTGTTCAAGTCGATGAGGTATTAATGAGCTATTTCGCGGAAGGAAGAAGTTTTACTGGTGAAGAAAGCATTGAAATTTCTTGTCATGGTTCACCTTATGTTCAGCAGCAAATTTTAGCGGTATTGCAACACCACGGTTGTCGGATGGCTAAACCTGGTGAATTTACGCAAAGGGCATTTATAAATGGGAAGTTAGATCTTTCTCAAGCTGAGGCTGTCGCAGATTTGATTGCGGCACAAAGTAAAAAGGCACATCAGATTGCCTTGAGTCAATTAAAAGGAAACTTATCGTCAGATCTAAAAGTTCTAAGAGAAGAACTGATTGCTTTTGCTTCTTTGATTGAATTAGAGTTGGACTTCTCTGAAGAAGACGTGGAGTTCGCAGATCGCACACAGCTCAAAGCTCTTGTAGGAAGAGTCTTAAATACAGTTGGGGATTTAGCAGCATCTTTTGCCTTGGGAAATGCCCTGAAGAATGGTGTTCCTGTGGCGATTGTGGGCGCTCCAAATACAGGGAAAAGTACGCTTTTGAATCAACTCTTAGGTGAAGACAGAGCCATTGTCAGTGATGAAGCAGGAACCACACGAGATGTGATTGAGGAGACTTTGAATATTGAAGGGATTCTATTCCGACTTATAGATACTGCCGGTATTAGAGAAACAAACCAACATATTGAGTCGATGGGTATTGAGCGTTCTCAACAGAAAATTAAAGAAGCATCTATTGTTCTTTGTTTGGCAGATGCCACAGACAAAGCCAATCTTTCTGAAACACAATCTTGGAGTAGGGAATTGTCAGAGACACATTCAGATAAAAAGGTGCTTTTCATCATCAATAAATCAGATTTAAGTAAACAAGTATTAAAAGGTTCGATCCCAATCAGTGCAAAAGACGGCATTGGTATTGATGTGCTTCATTCAGAAATGGTTGAAGCGGTGTTAGGAACTTTAGATCTTGAAAACGATACGATTATTGCCAACGCAAGACACCATGAAGCCCTGCTCAAAACTTCAGATGCGCTTGAAAAGGCAGCCAATGGTTTAGAAGATGGAACTACGGGTGACTTTATCGCCATGGACATACGCCAAGCCATGTTTTACCTGGGTAGTATAACAGGAGACATCTCAACAGATGATTTACTTGGAAGTATCTTCAGTAAATTCTGTATCGGAAAGTAGAACGATTAAAGGATATTTTAAACCTTTCCACAGTTTGGGCTTGAGCAGTTTTCGCAGCTGCAGCCTTTACAATTTCCATTTTTACAGCTAGCGCAACTACAAGTACATTTTGAATTTTCCATGATTTTTGGGTTTCTGTAAGATAAAAAACAAGTACAAAGCAAACGTATGCCTCATAAAAAATACTTATCATTGAATTGTTAAAAACTTTAAATAAATGTATCCATACCTTAGACTAGCTAGAGTTCTGATTACCAGTAGAAACAAGCCAAAGCTAGATTTTTTTAGTAAAGAGAGTGATGCCATTCCGTTAATGGTATGGCCTCAAGATATTGATCCTTTTTTAGAGCTCAATAATGGTCGCTATGTAACGCTACTTGACTTGGGGCGCTATGGTTTTGGAACACGAGTAGATATTAATACTCTTTTAAAAAAGAACAAATGGTCCCTGACTATTACAGGAACCTACAACGAATACCGCCATCGGCTTCGTTTGTTTCAAAAGTTTGTGCTCAAGACCAAAATTATTGGTTATGACGCGAACTGGTTTTATTTCTTTCAGAAGATAGAGCGCAATGAAAAAACCTATATGGCATCAGTGGTCAAGTATGCTTTTACCTCAAAAAATGGAATTGTAAAACCCGAAGAGGTGCTCAATGCGATAGGTGAACCCTATGATCCAAATCAGCTCCCAAATTGGGTTGCAGAAATAGGCGAACATCAGGTTTTTAAGAAATAAGTATTATCTTGGTTTGATAACTATAAATTGAAACTATGCCACCCAATAAAAAATTAGAACGTATTGCGAAAAAATCCTTACTGTATTTATTTGGTGGACTCATTTTTATGGTTGTTCTTGTGGTTGTTTTCAGCGATGAATCTTCCGCTACTAACAATGCATCCGAGAATACTTCAGAGGAGACTATTCAACCTGTAAAAAATAAAGCAATTCAATATACCCCATGCGATTGTGCAGACATTAGCTACAAGGTTGCTAAAAACGGTGGCGTTGATGCCGCATCTGCTGTAGATAATGTCAAATTAGAGAAGTGTAATGAGCTCATGGGATCGACCTCTTTTATGTCCAAGGCGAAGGCTTGCCCCTCTTATCTCAAGTTGATGAATCTTTATAAGTTTTAAGATTTCTTTGATACCTCTTCATACAGGTGTATTTCATTTTTAGTAACTTCCTTTAAACCCAACATGCCTCGGATTTATGTCTATGACTATGGAGGTACAGAGCGTGTGTTTGGTGCGGAGTAGCCTATGTGCGAAGTCCATTTAAATTCCTGTTTTTCATAAAACTTATTTGAGTTCAATTTGTTTAAATTAGACCTTCAAACGCATAAACCTTATGTATTAGCGTTTTTAATGGAATAAATGAAATCAAAATCATATACGTATTCAAAATCAGGATTTGTTTTTTCTCCTCATGAGAAAAAAGAGCAATCACCATTCGATCGCCTTTTCGATATTTTTCAAGAGTTGATCGTATTCACCTCCGGTGACGTAAATGAAACCCTGAATTGGATGGATGAGCTCGATCGTGAGTACAAGTTGTATTCTGCGGAATACACCAAAGAAGATTTTATTGAGGACCTCAAGAAAAAAGGATTTTTGAACGACGACCCTAAAAAGAATAAGGGCAAGGGGCTCCAAATCACTTCGAAGACGGAACAGTTGATTCGACAACGCTCTCTAAATCAGATTTTTGGAGCGCTTAAAAAATCAGGAAAGGGAAACCATAAGACCAAACATTCGGGACAAGGTGAAGACTTTACGGGTGACATGAAAAACTATGTCTTTGGTGATGGGTTGGATCAAATATCTATGACTGAGAGCATCAAAAATGCGCAAGTGAACCATGGAGCAGGAGAATTCAAGCTCACAGAACAAGATTTAGTAGTCAATGATACGCACTTTAACGCGCAGATGAGTACGGTGCTCATGATTGACATCAGTCACAGTATGATTCTTTATGGAGAGGACCGCATTACGCCTGCAAAAAAAGTAGCCATGGCATTGGCAGAATTGATTCGTACGCGCTATCCAAAAGATTCTTTGGACATCATTGTTTTTGGAAACGATGCATGGCCCATAAAACTGAAGGAATTACCGTATTTACAGGTAGGTCCTTATCATACTAATACGGTAGCAGGAATGTCCTTGGCTCTAGATATTTTGAGACGAAAGAAACAAACCAACAAACAAATTTTTATGATTACAGATGGTAAGCCATCTTGCATCAAACTTCCAAGTGGAGAATATTACAAAAACAGCAACGGCCTTGATGAATTTATCACAAGTAAATGTCTAAACATGGCCAAACAAGCGCGTAAGCTTCAAATACCTATTACCACCTTTATGATTGCACAAGACCCCTATCTTCAACAGTTTGTTCAGGAATTTACTGCGGCCAATCAAGGTAAAGCGTTTTACACTGGGCTGAAAGGTCTGGGAAGTATGATCTTCGAAGATTACGAAACCAATCGCAAAAAAAATATTAAAAGATAAGTATGAACATTCAGGAATTAAAAACATTAGGTGCCCTTAAAAAGCATGGCTATTCTTCAAAGAACATAAAAACAGAGCTTCGTGATAATTTGATGCAAAAGCTTCGAGATAAGGAGTCCATTTTTGATGGCATCATTGGATATGACGATACGGTTATCCCTCAGCTCATTAACGCTATTTTATCGCAGCATAATATTAATTTACTTGGGCTTAGAGGCCAAGCTAAAACTAGAATAGCACGTTCCCTAACGAACCTGCTTGACGAATATATTCCAATTGTTGAAGGCTCTGAAATTAATGACGACCCAATGGCTCCTATTTCATATTATGCAAAAGATTTGGTAGCGAAGGAAGGAGACAAAACGCCTCTGGCTTGGGTGCATCGTTCTGAACGTTTTTCTGAAAAATTAGCGACACCAGACGTTACTGTTGCTGATCTTATTGGAGATGTCGATCCAATAAAAGCTGCAAATCTTAAACTTTCCTATGCAGATGAGCGGGTGATTCACTTTGGAATGATTCCAAGAGCAAACCGATGTATTTTTGTTATCAACGAATTACCTGATCTACAAGCAAGAATACAGGTCTCATTATTTAATATTCTCCAAGAGGGAGATGTTCAAATTAGAGGTTTCAAAATCCGACTTCCATTAGACGTTAACTTTGTTTTTACTGCAAATCCAGAGGACTATACAAACAGAGGAAGTATCGTTACTCCTCTTAAAGATAGAATTGGATCTCAGATCATTACGCACTATCCGAAGACCATAGATTTAGCGAAAGAAATCACGAGTCAAGAAGTGATGAAACAGGACCAGTCAAATGCTATTTATGTGCCAGAATTGGCCAAGACTTTAATTGAACAAATTGGATTCGAAGCCAGAGACAATGAACTTATCGATGCAAAAAGTGGGGTGTCTGCAAGAATGAGTATCACGATGTATGAAAACTTAATCAGTGGAGCTACCTATCGAATGCTAACGACGCAGCAAAAAGAAACTTCTGTCCGTATGTTAGATTTTATGGCAATCATCCCAGCTATCACAGGAAAAGTTGAATTGGTTTATGAGGGAGAGCAAGAGGGGGCTGAAAATGTCGCATTATTGCTTTTAGGGAATGCAATAAAAACATTATTTAATCAAAGTTTCAGAGAAATTAAAAAGTTGAGTAAGCCTGGTGCGACAGATGAGTTTGACGCTGTGGTTTCTTGGTTCATGGAAAATAGTTCATTTTCGCTGTCAGGTGACTTGACAGACAAAGAGTATGCAAAAATTTTAAATGCCGTGAAGCCTTTAGAGGATATTGTAGAGATGTATCAGGCCCTGGCAAGCCCTGCGGATAAATTGTTCTTGAAAGAGTTTTTACTTTGGGGACTTGTAGAATATAATAAGCTTGACAAACAAGAAGATAAAGGTGGGTTTCAGTTTGAAGACCGTGTTTTAGGCTCGTTCTACAACAATTAAAATATGGAAAAAGTCCGACCAATACTCCCCAATGAATTGACGATAGGTGCGCTCAAAGCAGAAGAGCTTTTCCAGAACATGGTCCTTCGTCCGATCATTAAAATGCAGCATGATATTTTGGTTTACCGTGTCAAAAGTTACTTTGCTTCTAAAAAGGCAGTTTTTCATTTAATGGATAAAAAGAAAAGGGTAGTTGCCCTTGAAAGTGCTTTTAAAAATGACAATCCATTTAAAAAAGAAATTCAGGGAATGGTCATTGGTCAGTTAAATGGTGAAGAATTCAAGCAATATTTACAGACTGAAAAATCGTTCAATAAGCGAATCATTCAAATGGTAAAAAACCGAATGATTGATTCTGTAATTGAGTTGTCTAGGCAGTAACTGGTTTAGTTCTCGGAATTAAAAAATTCATCAAAAAATATGAGATGGTGTTTTATCGAGTTGCGCCAATATTTCCAATTGTGTTTCCCAGGTCTTACCGTATAATCATGCGGAATGTTTTTAGCGTTCATTTTTTCATGTAATGCCGCGTTGACCTCTGCAAAGAAATCCTCTTTACCACAATCAAATACAATCTTCAAATCTCCGTTCAAAAGGTGCGTTAGATTGATAACCGAATGCTGCTCCCAATTCTTTTTATATTCGGGATATGCACCTAAAAGTTCATCTAGATTCCATTCTTCAGCAAAGGGAATAATATCCACACCACCACTCATACTTCCTGCAGCACCCCAGATATCTTGATGTTTAAATGCAAGATAAAAGGCCCCGTGACCACCCATACTCAAACCTGTTATTGCGCGGCTATTTTTATGTTTTATTGTCCGGTAATTTCGGTCAATTGCGGGAACGAGTTCCTTTGTAATATAACTTTCATATTGACTTGATGAATCTATTGGGCTATCGATATACCAACTTGTTTTATCTCCGTCAGGACAAACAATAATAATATTGTAATCACTTGCGTATTGTTCTATTTCAGGTACGCGAAACATCCAATTGCTAAAATAGCCCCCAGCACCGTGAAGAAGATATAGCACTGGTAATTCTTCATTCTGTAAAATATAATCCTTCGGCGTTATGATTAGGTTGGGTATTGAACGATGCATTGATTTACTATACACCTCGACCGTATCAACTTGTCCAAAAACAATATTTGAAGATATAGAGACTAGAAAAAAAAAGGTTAATTTTTTCATATACGTATTGATCATTCAATTTAGGTAAATATTTAATTAGGCCAGTCATTTATAAAAATATTAGCAGATACAACCCATTTTTTCGGTTAAGTAAAAAGTAAGCGCATAAAAAAATGAGAGAAATGAATACGGCGATTTTCTATGAGTCGCCGTATTTCATTTTAGAGGTGAAATTTAGAAAATCTAGTCCTTGTCGCCGCCAATCAAAACGGGTGTTTTACCATCTGTCAGGATCAGCTTGGCATTTGGAGACATTGAAATCTCTTTTAATACCTCAAGGCTTTTCCATTCGATGTTTTCCTGAGTGATTCCCTCTTTGATAATCAGTTGAGCGTCACGAATACCCGCGGCTTCAATGCGTTTTCTTTCTGCTTCTTTTTCTTCACGTTGAAGAATAAACTTCATTTGCTGTGCTTCTTGTTCTGCCTGAAGCTTTCCCTCAATGGCTGCATAGAGTCCTTTCGGAAGAGTAATGCTTTTTAGCAATACTGCCTCAATCACGAAACCTCTGCCTTCTAATAGTGAAGCCATTTGCGTTTTGATTTCTTTTTCAATTTCACCGCGCTTTCCTGAGTGCATGTCCTTCGCAAAAAACCGCGCACATACATCTGCAGATGCCGAACGAAATGTACTTAGTATTAAGGTTTGTTCATAACGCTTTCCCACACTTGTTATGATTTCTCTCACCTTTCCTTCTTCTATATGATAGAGAATTGAAATCTCAGCTTGGACGTTCAACCCTTCCTTGGAGGGAAGGTTGAGGCGGATTTCTTTATTTACGGTTCGGATTGGGACACGTACAATGCTACTTGTAAAGGGATTAAAAAACATAAGCCCTTGCGTCTTGGTTTTGCTTTTAAGCTTGCCAAAGGTCTGTTTGATGCCTACGTCTCCTGGACGGATTACGGCACAAGATGAAAGGAGCGCAACTGCGCATCCAATGATAAATATTTTGGTTTTCATTTTTTTGATTTTCGATGTTTATTGAAATATTGCTAACTAGATATGATTTTCAGGCTAATATTCTGGAGGTGGCGTTTCAACATCTATGAAGGAATGCGATTTAATTTTGTTTTGATGAAAAGTGCTTTTTTTATATCGCGTATTTGAGTCCTTATATGACTTTTGATTCATTTCATTTAAGTCGTAAGGACTATCCATAGAGGAGTCTTCGAATAGATCTTGTAATTCCATATCCGACACTTCATAAGTAAATACAGTATCCTTTGCATTGAATAAATCAACGATGAAACAGCATAGAATTATGGGAATGATGTAAAATAAATATCGCATATGAATACACAATAGCAACAAGAAGCATACCATAATCCCTGATTAGAATCTGATTTTTATTACCCTCCGTAATTCTAATTATAGATTCGCACGAATTTGGGGTCACCATTTAATTCAAAATAGATTAAAACAGGCCCTTTTTGATTTACGTTAAATCGAATGGAATTTGTGGTTGATTGTATGATATTTACGCCCAGCCTTCTGCCAATAACGTCAAGTACGCTCAAGTTCGATAAACTGAGTGTTTCTTCAGCTTCTAGTATCAATTCAGTATTTGAAGTTTTACGAATAGAATAATTAAGAGCCCCTGCTATTGTTTGGATTCCACTAGTTGGGTTTTCAATCAATATTTCTTGGCTCATGGTATCACCGGAACATGCACTAAATCCAATAAGTTGAACTTGATACGTCCCGGGTTCATTGTAAGAATGGTTGGGATTTGATTCTGATGAAGTGTTGCCATCACCAAAATCCCAAAGGATGGAATCTATAAAGTCTATATTTTCATTAAAATTTACAGCTAGATTAATCGCGTCTATTTGGTACGAAAAACCAACTGTTGCTAGGGAGTCATGATGCTGAAGATGCCATGTTTGAGTACTATCCAATACACATTGACTGGCTGCTTGCTGTAATAAAAATGCCTCAGTTTCTGAAAGGTTACCGTAAAAGGAAGACCCGAATGGTGAACTATGAAAGATTGAAGCATAGAATGTACACGCAGCTAAATACGACCCTGCATAAGATGGGTGAGAGCCGTCTCCACTGTATAGCATAATGTTCGGGTGATTGTCTCTTACGTATTTCCAAGCAACGCCTACAGGAGAAACCGAGGCATTTGAAGAGTCTGCAAATCGTAGATAGGCGAGCCTTAGTCGGGAATTCATTTTATCAAAAGTATTGATAGAATCCCATTGAGGATCACCATTTTCACGACCCCAAGTCATGAAAAACATCGCCTGTGAGCAAGTGGAAATGGCTTGTGCACTATCTGCAAGCTGCATGGCGTAGGGTAGCGTTTGGCTATTTACTTGGCCGTATGGAAATGAGGGTTCCTGACTTTGTGCCTGAAGCACGACGTAATTCCAGTCAGCGCTATTCATGGCATTGTAGGTGTTTGCACTTCCAGCGTGTCCAGCAAAAGTCATTCCGCCTGGCGTTTGTGAAGCATAATCAAGATGATTACCAAATGAAGCTGCGATGTCTGCAACGATGTTTGGCATATTGTTAAAATAAGTGTAGCTATTTCCAATGAAAAGGGCAGATGTGCTATCTTGTGCATTACCGCTGCTTATTGATGTCAACAGAATTAGAAACAGTCTTAGGGATTTCATAATAAATTATTTTTATCTCGATTAATATCGCGCCTCCTGATGATGAGGCCAAAGTTTATTTTGTTTCCTTAGTAACGAGGGTTATCATCAAAGGATGCTTTTTTAAAACTTTCTTTATCCCACAATTAAATTTTCAAAAGCAGTTAATTTTCAGTGAATCATTTAATTATTCGTACCTTGACGGTATTAATCATTTAAAACAAATACAATGAAAAAAATTTTACTTTCTGCCGCCTTTGCGGTGCCTTTTTTAATGAACGCGCAAATTTCCCTTGTTTCTGAGGACTTTGAAAGCTATACTGACGGTGATGTTTTAACAGACGTTGCTGCTGATAACGGCTGGAGAGAATGGGGTGTAGCTAGTGGAGCCGGGACTGAAGGATACTCTGCTTTGGCAACATCAGCTTATGCCGCAAACGGTTCTTTGTCAGGAGTTTCTGTCAGCAATGAAATCACAGACTCAGATGCTATATATTCTTGGGATGATTTAACAACTGGCGCTTATGCTATTAAAATGAATCTCATGGTTCCAACTGGTAGTGCTGGTGGATACATTGGTATTGGTGATAGTCAGATGGATGCTGGAACGTATTCTACAATGGAGTTTTATATCATTGGTACAGATTTATATGCTGCTGACGGAGCTGCTCTAATTGCTCAAGGTGCACTAGTGGCTGATGTATGGACTGCAGTTGAATTGGTTGTTGATCTAGATGCGAATACATCCGAATTATTTCTTGATGGTGTTTCTGTAGGAACTGGTACGGCTGGTGACGGAAACATGGCAATTAATGGATTGGGCGGCTTTGACTTGTGGGGTACTAGCGTAGATATTACAGCAGACCCTGCTGAGTATAACCCTGGAGAATATTACTACGATGATATCGAAATCGTAGATGTTACTGGTGGTGCTGGTGTTGAAGAAAACAATCCAATGGCGATTGGTGTTTCTCCAAACCCATCAAACGGTACGTTCTCAATTGACTTTAATGACTATGCTTTTGACAATGCGTCATTAACAATCACGAACATGTTGGGTGCAGTTGTTTACACTGAGACGTTGTCTGCTGTTTCTAACGCAACTAAAAACTTTAACCTAGACATTAATTCTGGTGTTTATGTTGTAAAAGTTGCTGATAACGCAAACGAATTTTCTTCAAGAATCGTTATCAAATAAGTTTTTCTAACCTAGAAATTAAAGGCAGCCTCGGCTGCCTTTTTTTTGCGCAATTTTTTTGTTCTTTTGGCTTTTCCTACTTAATTGAATAACTTTAGCCTTCAAATAAATGATTTAAATATGTACAAAGTTTTAGTAGTATTGCTGATGACACCGTGGATGGCTTCAGCTCAATTTAGTGTTTTAAGTGAATCCTTTGATGATTATACGATAGGTGATTTAGTAAGTACCGTTGGTGCTGCTAATGGTTGGGGTTTGTGGACTGGATTAGATACAGAGTCCTGTCTCGTTAGTGGAGATGAGTTTGTTTCGGAATTGAATTCAGGATATGTTGTCGATGATGGCTCTACAAGTTCAAGAGCAACATGGACTTGGTCTGAGTACTTGGAGGGTCAGTATACTTTTTCGGCAAATATTTTAGTCCCTGAAGGAAGTGCTGGTGGTTTTATAGGCTTTCATGATTCTCTGGGCCAAGAAATGCCGCATTCAATTAGTCTTCTTGGTGATTCTACCATGTTGTTTCTAGATTGGGAGGCTTTTTCATATCTTGAAGTAAACAATATCACTCCAGGTTGGCATGAAATAATGGTCACCTTTGACATGGATAATGTTACTTCTGAATTTGTTTTTGACGGCGCGCCTGTAGGAGTAATGGCTACCTCGTTTGGAGTTACTTATGGATTTGGAGGTGTTGAATTTGGCGCATATGCATACAACCCATTTACAGGGCAACAACCTCCTGGTGCTTTTTACATTGACGATTTAAATTTAGTTGATGAGTTATCTACCATTGGACTTGAAAATCTGAATTCTTCAGTACTAACAGTAGTGCCCAACCCTTCAAATGGTTCATTTTCTGTAGATCTTTCGGGTGTAATGTTGTCTAAGGCCAAGCTTACTTTGATGGACATGACTGGAACGATTGTTTTTTCAGAAAGTATAGCATCTGATGCAAGTATTCAAAATATTGAATCAAGATTGGGAACAGGAATGTACATTTTAAAAATTGCTGATAGCCAGCAAGAGTGGATAGAAAAAATAATAATCAAATAATCATGAAATTTCAAATTTTTAGCATTTTAGCTGTCCTATGTATTACAATTTCATCTTGCGGATCGGAAGGCAATCCCGAAGGAAGAGCAGATGCAATGTGTGACTGTGCCAAAGATGCAGGTGTTGACTTCTCAGGTATTAGTTCTGAAAGAGATTTAAACCGTTTAATGGGTAAATTCGGAGATTTACCTGAAAAGGATATGCAAAAAGCAGGTAAATGTGTTTTGGAGGTAATGAAGGGAATTCAAAAAGATGTCAAGGATATGAATGATTCTGAAAAATCGAAATACATTCGTGAACTCGCTAAGGCAACAATAGATACGGATTGTGTAGTCGATGGTATGGAAGAATTCAAGTATGACGAATTTGAAAAAATGCTTGATTTAGGAGTCCGTCAAATGGAGAAAGAATTGGATTAAGAATGCGATCTCTACACTAACTTCGAAGTGCCATAATTTGCCGTAAATGTTTAAAACGCTATCATCGCCCGGTGAAGGTCTATACAAAGAAAAAGGCTCCAAGTTTTTAGGCTATGCCTATCCATGTTCAAATGTAGATGCCGCTAAAGCTCATTTGTCAAGTTTACGAAAGAAAAACCCTGGTTGTGTTCATGTCTGCTATGCCTATTGCTTTGGTAGTGCTAAAACGGAGTTTAGATTTAGTGACGATGGTGAACCTTCAAACAGTGCTGGCGCACCCATACATGGGCAAATAAAATCTTTTGACTTAACAAATGTGCTTGTCGCTGTTGTACGCTATTATGGCGGCACCAACCTCGGTGTTGGTGGACTTATAAATGCCTATCGAACTGCGGCAAAATCAGCTTTTGAAAATGCAACGATTGTCGAGGATGAAGACCGAAATGAGGTTGAGGTTACTTTCAAATATGAAGTATTACCATTCGTAATGAATATCGTTAAGGCATCAGATTGTAAGATTCTGGAACAATATTTTGAAGAAACCC
>JAQXCN010000033.1 GCA_029251865.1 Crocinitomicaceae bacterium
AAAGAAGGAGAGAACATTGAGAGAGCTCTCAAGAAGTACAAGAAGAAATTCGAAAAAACTAAAGTGATGCTTCAGCTTAGAGGCCGAAAGCAGTTTGAGAAGCCTTCTATAACGAAAAGACAGCAAATTATTAGAGCGTCTTACAAGCAAAGAATGCAATCACTGGAATTGTAACTTTTTCCATGAATATACGTTATTAAAAGGAGTCATTTGACTCCTTTTTTTATGTTTGATAAATTCCTTTCCTATCTAAAATTTGAAAAGCGCTATTCAGCGCATACCATTAATGCGTATCAACGTGATTTAAATGATTTCCTTGAGTATGCAGAGATTGAAAAAGTGGGAGACTTTGAAAACCTGAGCGCCTCATACATACGTTCTTGGATTGTCTTTTTGATTGAAAAAGGTTTGAAAAACCGCTCTGTAAATAGAAAACTGGCTTCTTTAAGAAGTTTTTACAAATGGTTAATGAAAGAGGAAATCGTTTATTCCTCACCTATGTCGAAGGTAAATGGTCCAAAAAGTGAAAAGCATCTTCCTCAGTTCGTTCAAGAGTCTGAGTTGGACCTTTCAAAACTTGAAAAACTTTTTTCGAATGATTTTGAGGGAAAGAGGGATGCATTAATGTTTGAGTTGTTTTATCAGACAGGCATCCGTTTGAGTGAGTTGATCGGTCTTAGGCTCGAAGACCTGCAACCAGCCAATATTAAAGTATTAGGGAAACGAAATAAAGAACGGATAATTCCAATTTCAAATAAGCTGTATATTCAAGCACAGGAATACTTGACTTTGCGTCAAGAACAGGGTCCCGATTCAGCACATTTACTAATTCTTGATAGTGGGAAGAAACTCTATCCTGCATTTGCTTATCGAAAAATTAATAGTTATCTTGGTAATATAACGACGTTGGATAAAAGAAGTCCACACGTGCTGCGTCATACCTTCGCGACGCACATGCTTAACCGCGGCACAGGACTCGAGACCTTGAAAGATCTATTAGGACACGCTAACCTTTCAGCCACTCAAATTTATACCCACAATTCGTTTGCCAAGTTAAATTCAATTTATTCACAAGCTCATCCACGTGGGCGTAAAACCAGTTAACCTATGGATACTCAAATGCATGCCGTACATTTTAAAGCAGATCAGAAATTATTGACATTCATTCAAGAAAAGCTCAATAAGTTAGAACAGTACAGTGATCAGATTGTATCTGCTGAGGTCTTTTTAAGGTTAGAGAGTGATCGTGATAAGGAAAATAAAATCGCTGAAATTAAGTTACATGTTCCTGGTAAAGATCTTTTTGCTAAAAAGCAGTGTAAGAGCTTTGAGGAAGCTGCAGATGTGGCTGTAGAGGCATTGAGAAGACAAATCATGAAAGACAAGTCCAAATAGTTGATTCTCCGCATAAACTCTTTTTTATTTTGTTTATTGACGCTGTCTGTATTAGGTCAAGAATTCACCTCTGACGAGAAAGTACTCTATGAGCTGATTATGGATTACAGAGTCTCAAAAGGACTCCCTGAGATTGCTGTTTCGCAATCTTTGACAAAAGTAGCTCAGTTACATAGCCAAGATTTATCTGAAAATCGACCCGATCAAGGTAATTGCAATGCGCACAGTTGGTCAAATGAAGGCGATTGGACAGCATGCTGTTATACCTCAGACCATGCCAAAGCTTCTTGTATGTGGGATAAACCAAAAGAGCTTACGGAATATCAGTTTCCAGGTTATGAAATCTCTTGCACTGGATCAGCATCTCCTTCAGAGGCATTTAAAGCCTGGAAGAAAAGTAAACACCATAACGCAGTTATGGTCAATGAAGGCATGTGGGAAGCCCCTTGGAGAGCAATCGGTGTTGGTATGTTCAAAGGCTACGCCACAGTGTGGTTTGGACATCACCCTGAAAATTAATTTAAGATTTCTTTATTTATTAGTTCTAAATACTCAAAGGAATGTCTCGTGAGTTGATATAAAAGATGAAGTCTGTTATGCTCATTTAGAATCATTAAATCTTCAATTACACCATAGGATTCCATATAGTTTTGATAAAAAGATTGAATGCATTGTCTTGGCAGTGATTCAATAAATGAGATGACCTGAATTTGTTGTAATTCTTCAGGAGCCTCAATATCAATTGCATTTTCGTTCAGATTATCTACAATGAAATCACTAAGGTATGCTGCACAAGAAATAAGTGACTGCCTTTTCACTGCCGTTGGGATATATTCTTTTGCTTCTTCACATAGTTTATATTCATCAAAACCCATTAAATACTCTCTGAACCTTTCGTCTTCTGTTAATAGCTTCATAAAATGATTTTAGATTACAAATAAATCTAATCGCATCGTAATTTATTTACGTTCTAATGAAAGTCAATCAAATCTTTATCTTAGCTTAAAAAACTATGGTTTTACGTGACGCTGTATTGGAAAGGAGTAATCAAAAGTGTGAATTATGTTCAAGTAAGAATGAAATTGATGTTTTCACGGTTTCACCGAAACAAGGAATAGATTTGAGTGAGGTTATAGCGGTTTGTATTGATTGTAAATCTCAACTTACGGATCAAAATGAGCTTCAGCCAAATCACTGGCGTTGTCTTGGCGAAAGCATGTGGAGCGAAATCTCTGCTGTTCAAGTTGTAGCTTGGCGGATGTTAAATAGACTAAAATCTGAAGGCTGGCCCGTGGATCTATTAGATATTTTATATCTAGATGAAGACACTAAATCTTGGGCAGAATTGAGTGATTCAGATAATGAAGTACAAGTGAAGCATATTGATGCTAACGGGGTTCAGCTTTTATCTGGTGACGCGGTAGTTCTTATAAAAGATCTTAAAGTCAAAGGTGCTGGGTTCACAGCTAAAAGAGGAACTTCTGTACGCAACATTACATTGGTTAAGGATAACCCGGATCAAATTGAAGGAAAAGTAAATGGCCAAAAAATAGTTATTCTTACCCAGTACGTAAAGAAATAAAATTATTTCACGGTATAGGTGATACCAAACACAATACCTCCCGAAATGGCTTGCGTAGGCTCGTGAGTAGGATGAAAAAAGGAAGGGTTATCAGAACTGCCTAAAGAATACCCTTCACCATCAACGCCCATCATATCGCCGAAACTGTATTGTATTCTAACTCCTAAAAGAAGTCCCAATGGAAGATCTGAAAGGGCGATTTTTGAACCAAAACCAAGTACTCCAGAGATATAAGACGAGGTATACTCATCAGTTACATCTTTTGATTCATCAAAATTAACACCTATGATTTCTCCAGAACGGTCAAATTGAGCACTAGATATATTGGTCATTTGAGGCCCTAACTCTATGTATGCCCCTTTTGCACTTTGAAATTTAAGGAGCAGTGGGATTTGAATAGTTTGTAATTTAATATTTGATGTGTAGCTGCCAGTAGATACATCATTAACGGAGTAAGCACCAGTGAAAGAGGCATTGTGTGTATTGTATAAGAATTCTATACCAAGACCAGTCATTCCAAAGTAAGCATTAGCGGCGACACCATAACTCGAACCCCAAGCTAATGTATAGTCTTGCGTAGCGCCCATATCAGAGATATTCTTGTTTAATAGCCAAGTAGAATTCCCGAGTCCTTTTCCCTGAACATCAACGCTAAGTTGACTAAAGAAATTTTGGGTAAGAAAAATGATTACGAATGTTGCACTAAGTTTTGTCATAAGAATTTTTTGTACTAAAATAAGATAAAAGTGGCTTAAGCACGCTATGATTTAACTATTGAATAATAAGTTTACTCGTTTGGGTCATACTTTTACTTCTGATACTTATAAAATAGGTCCCGGGATTCAATTTATTTAGCACAATTTTATTCGGACCAGTATTGAGGGTGTAAATAGCATGTTTTTTTCCGTGAAGGTCTATTACTGTTACGTCACTTTTTTCAGGTAATGAAACTGTAATAGAGTTTTGGGTAGGATTTGGATATATTTTCACTGGTGAATTGTTTGCTATTGAATTAAAAGATAAATCATCCTGAGAACAATCTCCAGGCATGTTAGCATCCATCCAGTCAAGACGTTGTGTAATCCAAGAAATCATTGTACTTATTTCTTCCTGGTACGATTGTGGAATTGGGTCCGGTTCAATCCAAATTGATTCTCCGATAAAGTAATCCCATTTTTCGAAATTTCTCTGAAGGGCACTGGATAAAAAAGTGGTATCTTCAACAATCCAATTAACGATGCTATCACGATGCATAAAGGATTGACGAAACTCTGTCCAGCGACATTTCAGGCGGTTCTGAAAGACAGGGTCTTCCATCATGGACTGCCACCACATTGGCATGGATTCAAGGTCCCAACAATCTTGATTTTGTAAATAAGTCCAACCTGTAGGTATGTTATTTGAGCACACCAAAGAAACGCCATAGGTTTGGTCAAAGTCCCAAATGGGACCCGCTACTAATTTTCCACCTTTACTGTCTTTGTCCTTGTGCACATAGGAGCTCAGTTTATAGCCATCCGAATTCTTACTGAATTCATTGATTAATAAAAAATCAGTAAAGGAATTCACATCAATATAGTTTGTATATCGAATTCCTTCTTCATTTGTATAGTCATTGGAAAAAAGTGCCTCTTCAAAATTTGCCATCCAATTTTTTATGTAGTTTGCTTGTTGCGGTTTTATTTTTTCAGCTTTTGGGTAATACCACTGATAAAACATAGGATTTCCACCTTGAGAATTATAATCCGATTCAAAGCCTTGAGGGTTATCAAGCCAATCCATCCTTAAAATATATCCTCCGGTTAAGGAGTCACCAGATAGGTCGTCTTCATCTAGTTTTGCAATTGATACGCGATCATCATCTCTTTTAATTTTTTCAACAAGGATATAGGTCCCACGATAATCTCCATTTAAAACCAATTCAACATACTTGAACTCTGAGGCGTATTGTCCCATGCGTTGTGCTAAATAGAAACTCATTGGAATTCGTACTTGTGATTTATCGATAACCATGGCGTGTAATATCCAATCTTCCTCTCCTCCCATACCAAATAAGTTCACACTGGTATCCTCATTGGCTGCTGTTCGAAGCTCAATAGAATATGTTTTCTTATCAAACCCTTGGGTTGAATTCCCCCTTGTTTCAATTCCGAGGTAACTACTATGATAATTTAGAGGATCATTTATAGAATTTACGCCGCCGGCAGTATCATATTTAATACTAATCGTGCCGTTAATTTTGGGCTCGTCCGGTATTTCGTCGTCAGTGGTGACGATAATAATAGGAAGGTTTGAATTCGATAGTTGGGCATTATAACTTGCCATAACACAAATACAAATCATAAATGATAGAATGCTATTCTTAAACATTTCGGATAATTTCATTTAACGTAACGAAAAGACGAGGCGTTAAAAAATAGGTTGTTTTAAAACGATTTAACGGATTAGATTTACATGACCTGAAAGTGTTTTTCTTTCATCTGTATCAGGCATTTTATATATTATTTGCCATATATAGGTGCCTTCTTTTGCCTTAATACCGTCGGTGCTGTATGTCCCGTCCCAACCAAAATCTGGCTGATGAGACTCAAAAACAGTTTCACCCCATCGATTATAAATCCATAACGTGTAATTGTAGGGGTCAATTGAGGGCGAGATTATAGGCATAAAAATCTGATTGTATTGATCTTCATCCGGTGTAAAAGTGTTGGGTATAAAAATTAATGGTGCTTCCTTACATTCTATGAAAAGGGATGCCGTATCGGAGCAACCTTGCACAGTACTGGCAACCAATGTTGCCAAATACCCAAAGGTGTTGTTTTCGTATTGATACTGAGGATTTTCTTCGTTGGAGTAGGATGCGTCTCCAAAATCCCATGCAAAGTTCACTGCTGTATTTGATGAAGCGTTGTAAAACTGAACCCATTGATTATTAAGTGTTATTACAGCGGGTGCGGCTGTAAAGCTTGCAATAGGCTGACTGTCTAGGCAAATTAAGTTTTGGTTTGTTATCGAAGACGTGCATCCCTGTTCTGTGGCTGTTAAACTGACATCATAACAGCCTGCGGCACTAAACGTAATCATTTGATCGCAGGTATTAAATGTATCTCCATTACTAAGGGTCCAAGCACAGTTTGTATTTTCATTTGAAAAAGGATTGGAAAGGTTAATACTAATAGGCACACAACCTTCTGTAACACTTGCTTGAATCTCAACTTGTGGATTTGCAACAACTGTACAGTTCAGCGTTGCAAGAGAATCACAGCCTGTTATCACACTCTGAAGATTTGCAGTTTGCATCCCTGCCGCATCAAATATTAAGCCGTTCCAACTAAAGGGAAGTTCTGATGAACATAAGGTTGTATCTGTTTCACTGGTTAAGGTAGGATTGATTAATAAATTTAAATTGACAAGAGAATCACATCCTGTTACCAAACTCAAAAGTGTGATCTGATAAGTGTCTGAAGTATTTAATTGTTGTCCATTCCAATTCCAAGGTAAATCACTGTCGCAGATTGTGATATTTGTGGTACTCGACAAGGTTGGGTTCACAACTAGCTCCAAAGTGACTATTGAATCACAACCTGTTACAAGGCTTATAAGATTTGCTTCATGCGGTCCAGCATTTAAAATTTCAAGTCCGTTCCAGAATAAAGGAAGCTCAGTTTCGCAAACAGTGGAGTCAACTGTACTAAAAAGTACAGGGTTTACTGTTAGATTGAGCGTAACTATAGAGTCACAACCCGTAACTAAACTACTTAAAATGGTATTCTGAGAATCCGTACCGTTAAATACCAAACCGTTCCAATTTAAAGGAAGTTGAGTCGCACAAACAACAGAATCAGTTGTACTTTCCTGAGATGGAAGGATTGTAGCGTTGAGATTGGCTGATGAATCACAGCCAAAACTATTGATGAGTGTAGCTGTATAGATACCCGTTACGTCAATCGATATTCCGTTCCAAATAAATGGTGTTTCAGTATCACATACAACTGTATCTGTGGTGCTAAAACTGGCCGTATTCACGGTAAGATTCAATGTTGCTACAGAATCACAATTGTTAACACTTAATAATGAAACCGTTTCCGTTGAAGTGGCATTTATCTCAATACCATTCCAAAAATAGGGGAGCTCATCCTCACAAATGGAAATATTTTCTGTGCTACTCAAATCAGGAAGTATCGTAACGTTTATGGTATCGTAGTCAGGACAGGCTCCAGAATTTGCTGTTATAAGCGTTTCAACAATAAACTGCTGAAATATAGGCTGACTCGTGTTATTTTCGATTGTAGTTGTTGGATTAGAAATATTTGGATCATCGAGAAGGGTTGGATTATCCCATAAATAGCTATTGTTTGCGTCATTTGCGGAACCAATTTGTACAGATTCTCCACTACAGACAGAAATATCGGAACCAGCATTAGCCGCAGGAAGATCTGCAAATATTTGAACATTTTTTATGGAATGTTTATCATACAGCCCTCCGGTACTTGCAGAAAAACCCATGTATCCTGCAAAGTTCACAGGAAAAAATGCATTTAAATAGAGCGTGCCATTTATGGTGAGCGTTATTGTTCCGTTATTATAGGTTATAGTTGCTGAATTGTAATTGTTAGAACGTATGAAATTTAAATTTCCACCAACGTTATTTAAGGAAACAAGTCCAGGAGAAACCGCAGGGTTCTCGTTGTATCCAGCACCACTATAAATTTGTAGACCTGGATTCGCGCCGCCCCAATTGTTATATGTATCAAAAACGACTTTGATGCCATTGGCTGTAGCGGGAACACCAACACCGCCTCCAGAAACAAAACCTACTGGAGGAACGTCTAAAAAACAAAATGCGATGCCATCTGCGCCATTACCTTCCCAAATTCTAAAGTCGAAGTCAACATGCCATTGATTACAAGTAGATAAGTCTAAAGGTTCTTGAAAGAAAACTGCACCACTACTTGTATTGGTTTGATTGGTTAAAATGATTTCATCAAGATCGGTATTTGCATCACCTCCTGTATTTCCGACATAGGCCGCACCAGTCAGATTCCAACCTGAGGTATTTACAGGGGTGCCTTGTAGCTCAGCGAAAACAAGTTGACTATATCCATGCTGTACAAGAATAAGAAATACAAATAAAATTAGTCTCTTCGCCATGAAATCTTCTTAGATACTCAAATATACAGACAAAGTTTTTAGGAAATAGTTGCCTAAAGCTTTTTTGTGTCATTAAGACACTTTGAAGATGAGGTTTGCTCCTAATTTGACATGGAATGTATTGTTTCTTCGAAAACTGATTTTTGTCATTTTTTTAGAATACCATCTGAAATACATTTGTCTTCGGAATGCAGTTGAAGAAGACCATACAAGAGATTATTAAAATTATTGCAAAGCGCAACTGATCTTTGGATGGTATTATAAATAATGTGAAGCCGTCCGATAGGATGGCTTTTTTGGTTTAAAATAAAAATAGGATGATGTATTATACTGAGGATACAATTTTATATCTCGATGGGAAATGGATAAAAGCAAAAGACGCAGGCGTAAGCCTTTATAATCAATCTCTTCACTATGGAAATGCTGTTTTTGAGGGGATTAGGTCATACGACACTGAGGATGGGGTACTTATTTTTAAGGCACGAGAGCATTACGATAGACTACGTTTTTCAGCACAAAAGATGCATATTTCTTTAACATATACAAGTGAGGAGCTCACGAAAATATCTTACGAGCTTTTGGAGCGAAATAATCTCACAAATGCTTACCTGCGTCCATTGGTTTATCCCGGAGAAAACATGAGCCTTGTTGCTGGAGAGGAATCACATGTGTTATTATGCGCTTGGGAATGGGGAAGGTATCTCGGAGATACTTTATTAAAACTGATGACCTCTTCGTTTCAGCGGCCAAATCCTAAAGCATGTTTTGTTGAGGCTAAGGTCACTGGACATTACACCAATTCAATATTGGCAACTACTGAGGCAAAACAAAAGGGCTTTGATGAAGCGCTATTATTGGATACGCAAGGTTATGTAGCTGAGGGGCCTGGCGCAAATTTTTTCTATGAAAAAGATGATATTTTGTTCACCCCAAAGCTTGGGAATATCCTTCCAGGAATCACGAGACAAACGATTTTAGAGTTGGCAAATGAAATGGGGGTCGAGGTTCGAGAAAGGCAATTTACTATTGACGCGGTTTATCAAGCTGACGGAGCGTTTTTCACGGGTACAGCTGCAGAGGTTGCAGGGATCGAAAGTCTAGATGGTAACAAATTTGGTTTGCCTTGGTCAGATACAATAGGTTCTGAGTTGTCTAGAGCCTATAATAACAGGGTGCAAAAGAAAGAGTATAAAAATTTTGAATTAGTTTAAGATGAAACTTAATAAATTTAGTCGGCGCGTAACTCAAGACGATTCTCAACCCGCAGCGCAAGCGATGCTTCATGCCATAGGCTTGAAAGATAAAGATTTCGAAAAACCATTTGTAGGTATTGCTAGCACGGGATATGAAGGAAACCCTTGTAATATGCACCTCAATGACTTAGCGAAGCTTGTAAAAGATGGAACGCTTCAGAAGGATTTGGTTGGATTGATTTTTAATACCATTGGTGTTAGTGATGGTATTTCAATGGGCACACCTGGTATGCGTTTTTCTCTTCCTTCTCGGGATATCATCGCGGACTCAATGGAAACAGTTGTGGAAGCTATGTCATATGACGCATTGGCTACTGTGGTAGGATGTGACAAGAATATGCCAGGAGCATTAATTGCAATGCTTCGCCTCAACAGACCGAGTATTTTACTATATGGAGGTACAATTTCTTCAGGTTGTCATGAAGGTAAAAAACTTGATGTGGTATCAGCATTCGAAGCATGGGGACAAAGAAATGCAGGCAATATGGCGGAAAAAGAATA
Source organism: Crocinitomicaceae bacterium (assembly GCA_029251865.1). Lineage (GTDB taxonomy): Bacteria > Bacteroidota > Bacteroidia > Flavobacteriales_D > Crocinitomicaceae > UBA952. The sequence goes on from JAQXCN010000033.1 coordinate 9,883, forward strand.
TAAATCAATCATTAAAAAAGCTTGTCCAGGCGCAGGCGCATGCGGAGGAATGTACACTGCAAATACAATGGCTGCGGCAATTGAAACTTTAGGGATGTCTTTACCTTTTAATTCATCTAATCCAGCATTAAGTAACGCTAAAAAAGAAGAGAGTATAGCTGCAGGATGCGCATTACGTTTACTGATAGAAAAGGATATTAAACCTAGTGATATAGTAACAAAGAGATCTATTGAAAATGCAATTCGTTTGGTAACTGTTTTAGGCGGTTCAACAAATGCAGTACTCCATTTTTTAGCTATAGCTTCTGCGGCAAATGTTTCATTTACGCTTGAAGATTTTCAAAGAATTTCTGAAAGCACACCATTTTTAGCAGATTTAAAACCAAGTGGAAAGTATCTAATGGAGGACCTACATCTTGTGGGTGGTGTACCAGCTGTTTTGAAGTACATGTTAAGTGCTGGGTTAATCCATGGGGATTGTATGACCGTTACAGGAAAAACATTAGCAGAAAATTTAGCAACTGTTCCAGGTTTGAGTGAAGGTCAAGATGTGATTTTACCCATAGACAAACCCATAAAAGATTCTGGACATATACGAGTATTAAAAGGCAATTTATCACCAAAGGGTGCAGTCGCTAAAATAACCGGTAAAGAAGGATTAAGGTTTTCAGGAACAGCTAAAGTATTCAATTCCGAATATGAGGCCAATCAGGGTATTAAAGACGGAAAAATTGTTAAAGGAGATGTTGTGGTTATTCGTTACGAGGGACCAAAAGGTGGTCCGGGAATGCCTGAAATGCTGAAACCAACAGCAGCTATAATTGGTGCAGGTTTGGGGAATGATGTGGCATTGATTACAGATGGTCGTTTTTCAGGAGGAACGCATGGTTTTGTTGTTGGACATATATCACCTGAAGCTCAAGAGGGCGGTACAATAGCCTTGGTAAATGAAGGAGATCAAATTACAATAGACGCGGTAAAAAACACGATTAATCTAAACATATCAAATGAAGAGTTTGCATTAAGGAAAAGTGCCTGGAGGGCTCCTGCGCTTAAGGTTAATAAGGGAGCTCTTTATAAATATGCGCAGATGGTCTCGCCAGCCTTTGAGGGATGCGTAACTGATAATTTTTAGGATTATGGAAAAGCTTGAAGTGGAACAAAAAGGTGAATTGAAGTCATCATTAGTACAAAATATTACAGGTGCTCAAGCAGTAGTTCATTCCTTAATCAAGGAAGGGGTAGATTTGATTTTTGGTTATCCAGGGGGAGCTATTATGCCTGTTTATGATGCCTTGTATGATGCAGAAGATGAACTAAAGCATGTATTGGTTCGACATGAACAAGGTGCGACACATGCGGCTCAGGGTTATGCAAGGGCTTCTGGAAAGGTGGGCGTATGTCTTGCGACTTCTGGGCCCGGTGCGACAAACTTAATTACTGGAATTGCGGATGCTCAGATTGATTCAACGCCGTTAGTTTGTATTACAGGTCAGGTTTCGAGTGGATTATTAGGTACAGATGCTTTTCAAGAGACGGATGTGATTGGAATATCCATGCCCGTTACAAAATGGAATTTTCAAGTCACGCGTGCATACGAAATACCTGAGGCTTTAGCTAAAGCATTTTACATTGCACGTTCTGGTAAGCCAGGACCTGTATTGGTTGATATCACCAAAGATGCGCAGTTTGGGAGACTTGATTTCAGTTACCAACCTTTTAAAGGGATGCGCAGCTATGTACCATACCCGACTTTAGATCTGAATAAAGTAAAGTTGGCTGCGGATTTGATAAACAAAGCCACGCGACCTTTGGTACTTTTTGGTCAAGGGATTATCCTCTCTGAAGCTGAAAACGAATTCAAGGCGTTTATTGAAAAAGCAGGGTTGCCTTCTGCATGGACAATTTTAGGATTATCAGCTCTGGATTCTGACCATTACTTAAATGTGGGTATGCTCGGTATGCATGGGAATTATGCTCCGAATAAATTAACCAATGAATGTGATGTGCTAATCGCCATTGGAATGCGCTTTGATGATCGCATAACAGGTGATTTGAGCCGATACGCTAAACAAGCCAAGGTGATTCATTTAGAAATAGATCCTGCAGAAGTGGATAAGAATGTAAAAACAGATGTTGCTGTATTAGGTGATGCTAAAGAATGCCTCATCGCATTAACTCAGTTGGTTGAAAACAGGAAGCATGAAGAATGGCTTCTTGAATTTCGAAAATTGGAATTTGAAGAATATGAAGAAGTTATTCAGGAAGAATTAAACCCAAGTGTACCTGAATTAAGTATGGGAGAGGTAATTCGATCGATAAACGACCAAACCAAAGGAGATTCAATTATCGTAACCGATGTTGGTCAACATCAGATGGTTACTTGTCGTTATGCTAAATTCAAAAAAAGCACAAAATCCATGATCACATCAGGCGGGCTTGGAACGATGGGGTTCTGTTTACCCGCTGCAATAGGAGCAAAAATGGCACTACCCAATAAACAGGTCATTGGGATAATTGGAGATGGAGGATTTCAAATGACCTTACAAGAGTTAGGCACAATTTTTCAAACAAAAGTACCTGTTAAGATTGTGGTTTTGAATAATGAGTTTTTAGGTATGGTACGTCAGTGGCAAGAGTTGTTTTTTGACAAACGGTATGCATCAACTACCATGGTGAATCCTGATTTTCAAACCATAGTTTCAGGTTACGGAATTAAAACAATGAAAGTAACGAATCGCAAAGATCTTGATGCAGCAGTTGGTTCGATGCTCGCGTATGACGGCGCGTACTTTCTAGAGGTAAGGGTTGCTAAGGAAAATAATGTTTTCCCAATGGTTCCTACTGGTGCCTCAGTTTCAGAAATCAGACTTAAATAAACACTATGAAAAAACGATATACAATATCCATATTCACTGAGGACATCGTTGGTCTTTTGAACCGAGTGACCATAATATTTACAAGGCGAAAAATAAACATTGAAAGTATAGCAGCTTCGGACAGCGAGGTGCAAAACATTCATCGATACACAATTGTAGTAAATGAATCTGAGGAAATAGTGAAAAAAGTAACCTTACAGCTTGAAAAGCAGGTAGAGGTCATAAAAGCTGTTTACCATCTCGATGATGAGATCATTTATCAAGAGATTGCATTATTTAAAGTCCCAACAAGTATTTTAATGCAAGGAGGAGAAGCAGAGCATATTGTTCGGTCGCATCATGCACGTGTCCTGAGCGTTGAGCCCGAATTTTCTGTCATCGAAAAAACAGGTCATAAAGAAGAAACACAGCACCTTTTCGACGAACTTGAACCCCATGGAATCCTTGAATTTGTAAGGTCAGGTCGCGTGGCAATAACAAAACCAATGCGAACCCTTACCTCAATAGTAAATGAATTAGAAAACACCTATTAACACAATCATGAGTAATTATTTTAACAAGTTAACGCAAACACAAAAATTAGAAGCGCTAGGGAAATGCGATTTTCTCGATGCCTCCGAATTTTCAAAAGGTCTAGAGGTCTTAAAAGGTAAAAAAGTTGTCATAATTGGCTGTGGTTCTCAAGGATTGAATCAAGGCTTGAATATGAGAGATTCAGGACTTGATATTTCCTATGCATTGCGAGAGGTCGCGATTTCAGAAAAAAGGGAATCCTATAAAAATGCTATTTCTAATGGGTTTAAAGTCGGTACCTATGCGGCACTTATTCCGAGTGCTGATTTAGTGATCAATCTCACACCTGACAAACAGCATTCAGGAGTAATTCAACGGGCAATACCCTTAATGAAAAAAGGAGCGACATTATCTTATTCTCACGGATTCAATATCGTAGAGGAGGGGATGACCGTTCGCGAGGACCTTACAGTTATTCTTATGGCGCCAAAGTCCCCAGGTTCTGAGGTTAGAGAGGAATATAAGCGAGGTTTCGGTGTACCAACCTTAATTGCAGTGCATCGGGAAAATGATCCAAATGGAACAGGTTTTGAATGGGCAAAAGCATATGCTTACGCCACTGGAGGTCATCGTGCGGGCGTACTTCATTCTTCTTTTGTAGCTGAGGTCAAATCAGATTTGATGGGTGAGCAAACTATTTTATGTGGAATGCTTCAATCAGGGTCATTATTGGCCTTTGATAAAATGATTGAACAAGGCGTTGCGCCAAGTTATGCTTCCCAACTCATTCAATATGGCTGGGAGGTTATGTCTGAGGAATTAAAAATGGGTGGAATTACCCAAATGCTTTCTCGTATTTCTGATGAGAATAAGGTAAAAGTATATGCGCTTTCAGAGGAATTAAAAATTATTTTGAGGCCGTTGTTTCAAAAACATATGGATCGTATTATTTCAGGGGTTTTTTCAGAAGAAATGATGGGAGATTGGAAGAATAACGACCTTAATCTTTTAAATTGGAGAGCTCAAACGCTTGAGACGTTATTTGAAAAAACAGAGGCTTCAGAACCAAATTTTTCTGACCAAAGTTATTTTGATCATGGAAGTTTATTGTTAGCTTTTATTAAATCAGGAGTTGAATTGGCGTTTGAAACAATGGTTGCCGCAGGGATAAAAGAGGAATCTGCATATTACGAATCATTACACGAACTTCCTTTAATTGCCAATACAATAGCAAGGAAAAAATTATTCGAGATGAACAGAATCATTTCTGATACTGCAGAATATGGTTGTTATTTATTTAATCAAGAATGTCAACCCTTATTAAAAGACTTTGTTGCGGATTTAGATTCAGGTCTCATGGGTAATGCATTTCAACCATCGGGTGGGAAGGTGACAAATTTAGAACATATCAATGAATGTATTCAAGAACACCCCGTAGAAAAGATAGGCACAGTTTTACGTGCTGCTATGGCGCCAGAAAAACAGGTCTTGAGCCATGTATAGGGTGAATTTAAAAGACGTTGAAGCTGCAGCTAGACGTCTTGAAGATGTTTCATTGTGCTCTCCTTTGACTGTAAATGATACACAATCTCGGGAGTTTGGTTCATCCATTTTTTTTAAAAGGGAAGACCTACAACAAGTCCGCTCTTATAAAATACGTGGCGCATACAATAAAATCTCTTGTATTCCTGAGGCCGATCTAAAAAAAGGAGTTGTATGTGCCAGTGCTGGAAACCATGCCCAAGGTGTTGCATATTCTTGTGCACGTAAAAAGGTTAAGGGCATGATTTTTATGCCAACCCCAACCCCAAAGCAAAAGATTGCCCAAGTAAAGATGTTTGGAGGGGATTTTGTCGAGGTCATTCTCACCGGAGATACCTTTGATGATGCATCTCAGAAAGCCAGAGCATTTTGCAATTTGCATGATATGCATTTTGTACATCCTTTTGACGATGAAAAGGTCATTGAAGGTCAAGCGACTATTGGTTTGGAGATTTTAGCGCAATCGAAAGTAGGCATAGACTATCTATTTCTTCCAGTAGGAGGAGGAGGAGTTGCATCTGGAGTATCGAGTGTTTTTAAAATTCGTTCACCTGAAACTAAAATTATTGGTGTAGAACCAGAAGGTGCGCCATCAATGTCTAGATCTATCGCTAATGCTGAAAACACAGTGCTTTTTGATATTGATAAATTTGTGGACGGTGCATCGGTGCAAAGAGTAGGTGATTTGAATTTCAATATTTGTAAGGAGAATTTATTTGAAATGGCTACGGTTCATGAGGGTAAAATTTGCCAAACTATATTAGATATGTACAACAAGGACGCAATCGTTGTTGAGCCTGCAGGAGCTATGACAGTTGCTGTATTAGAAAAGTATCGCGAGGAGATTAAGGGTAAAAATGTTGTATGTTTAGTAAGCGGCAGTAATAATGATATTACAAGGACTGAGGAGATCAAAGAGCGCGCCTTATTGTACAGTGGAGTGAAACATTACTTTATTGTAAGGTTCCCTCAGCGCGCAGGTGCTTTGAAGGATTTTATAGAAAAAGTTTTAGGTCCGAAGGATGACATCACGCATTTTGAGTATTCAAAAAAACAAAGTAGTACAAACGCACCAGCCGTTGTAGGCATAGAGCTTGGAAATCCATCAGACTTCAATGCATTAAAAAAACGTATGGTTTCTTTTAACTTTTTCGGAGAGTACCTTAATGATAAGCCAGACTTGTTTCAATTCCTAGTTTAAAATTATAGATTTTGTGCCCTTTGCCAGGGACCAAGGTTATGAGCGATGATACCGTCTTTTCTAAGGAGAGACTTCGCTATTCCTGCTCTTCCACCAGATTTACATACCAAGATGATCTCTTTTCCTTTTAATGAAGCTGTTTTTGACTTCAAAACATTTAAGGGGATGTTCTTGCTTTTTTTTGCGTGTCCTGATATGAATTCCTGAGGGGTTCGGACATCAATGACAAGCGCACCTTTTTCAATTAATTCTTTGTAATTGACAGCGGGTCCGAATAATTTGATTTTTAGAGAGGAGAAAAAAGACACATTTAAAATTAGTAAACTTCAAGTTAGGAAGTCCTACTGACCCTATTTATTTTCGTTTTTTTCTTGCTCTTTATTGGCTTTACTGATCATCGATAGATATCCCCACATGTAGGCTGCGAAAATGACAAATCCGATGGTAAACATTGCTGTATTATTCATCCTTCTTTTTGATTTTCGTGGTTCGTATCTCTCCTAATTTGTCTAATGGCAACTGAAAATCCTAAAATGGATGGTACCCATATACCAACAAAGATACCTTCTAGTTTATTTCCTGTAAACCATAGTGTTACAGAGTATAAAAAAGAAAGGAAGGCCAAAATTACAGGGTAGTACATGGTCCATATTTTTGATAAGTTCATATTTCGTTATATTTTACGTTGTTGTTAAAAACCAGACTTGGAGACGCTAAAATTAAGCGTTGTCTGGTTTCAAAGTTCACAACAAGAACATAAAAAACAG
>JAQXCN010000035.1 GCA_029251865.1 Crocinitomicaceae bacterium
ATAAGTCATCAAGTGCCTTGGTTATGAATAGTCCTGTCACCGTTTCAGGAGCATTGACAATGACAGAAGGAAACATCAACAATGGTTCGAATATTCTAACAATCGGTGAATCAAGTGCAATTCCAGGTGCCATTACGCACAGTTCTGGTTCCGTAACTGGTAAGCTACGTAGGTATTTTGCGGATGCATCGAGCTCTTCGAAGTACTTCCCGATAGGTAATGCCTCAAAAACAAGAGACGTTACGGTAAACTTTGCCGCATCACCAGGTTCGAATCAGTTCTTGACGGCTTCCTACAATGCGGGTTATCCGCAGCTGAGTGGTGCTGACTTATATGCAGGTCTACCACTAACAACATCAGATGGGCAATTGATTCAAAATTATGATGATGAAGGATATTGGGAGATTAGCCCAGGATCTTCAGCCACAGGCACAGGAGACAGTTATTCAGCAGACATCAATTCAGAGGACTATACCCTTTCGATTCACATGAATGGCTTGACAGGAGACAATGCTGCGAGTATGGATCGAAGTAAAGTACGAATCATAAAGAGTGCAGGACCGAGTCATACTTCTTGGGTGGCATTGACACACAATGCAGCCACATGTATCGGCGGAGTTGATGCCGATAACAATTATTCGGTAACAGCAGCAGGGTCTGGTTTTAGTTTCTTTGGTGCAGGTACAGAGGATGATAATGCATTACCCGTAGAATTGGTTTCTTTCAATGGTGTATGTAATGAAGGTGTTGTTGATTTGGTATGGCAGACGGCTTCTGAGCATAGCAGTGAAGACTTTGAAGTAGCCTACTCACGAGATGGTGTAGACTGGAAGACGATTCATACGGAGCCAGCAGCAGGATTTAGCAATACGCTACTTACATACAATTACACACACAATGGAGCGGTATCAGGAAACAACTACTATAGGTTGACACAGAATGATATTGATGGCGCCTCAGTAGTCTATGATAACTTGATTTTGAATGCCAATTGTCAATCTGATGGTGCTGATTCTTTTTCAGTATTTCCAAATCCGAGCTCTGGTAATTTTCAGATATTGGTTAATAATCCCTTCCTTGAAGGTTCATCAGAACTGCGCGTTATCGATTTGAATGGTCGCATCGTTTTATCGAAGCCCTTAGAAATTAAATCGGGAATGAATCTTTTTGTAATCAATGAACTTTTTCAGTCTGGGGTTTATTATTTAAAAATAGTTAATGGACAGGCTTACTCAAATGTTTTGAAGCAGATCATAAGATAGGAGGTGTCTTTTCTGCTCGGTTCAGAGGCTTTTTTCGTAAGCTCAAGTTCCTGAATTAATTAGGATCAATCGTGCCATCGTTTTAATTCAGAATGTCAAATGCGCTCCAATTCAAACCTTTACAAAGCTTTTTTGTGCTAAGTGTTTTTACACAGCTAGAGTTCAGTAGCATCCTATAAATCTGAATTTAGATTAGTAAAAATGAAGTGGCCTGCATTAAGTGTTCGTAAGTTGCACCGGCAACAAACCAAAAGCCTAAATGTTTATATGACACTAAGTCTCTTGTTTTAAGGGGTTTAGAGTGTATTAAGATGAATATTGCTAATTTTACCGAAAATTAATATTCGAGATAAATAAGCTTTTGTTCGATGAGAGAACCTTAATGTTCATAGGTTCAATGACTTGACAAAGTATTTCGTAAATTAATCAAGATAAAGCGTAAAAGCGTTGTTCTCCCTTATTTTATGAACATGATGCTTTTGATAAATTTAAAAAGTAAGTTATGTTAAATTCTACCCACTATTTGTTCGATAGTTTCGATATCAACAAACCTTCCAATTCTAAATTTTCGTTTATGAAAAATTCTATCAAGTACGTAGGAGCAATTGTTTTGCTTTTATCGTTTATGTTTGGCACGTCATCTTTAATCGCTCAAAAGGATGCTATGCGTCCTGCGTCTAAAGAGTTCAATAAATTATCAGTCCCTAGAGATAATTCTCCTAGCGAAAATCTACAAG
>JAQXCN010000058.1 GCA_029251865.1 Crocinitomicaceae bacterium
GATGATTTTATTGATTGTTATTCAAAAGCCAATACCGATACGGTACTTCCTCAGCATGACTTCATTGCCATAATGACCTGTTCTGATGCTGATGACAATTGTCCATTGGTTCCAGGAGCGAAAAAACGATTCTCAACAACGTATGACGACCCTAAAGCCTTCGATGATTCTGCGAATCCAGTTGAACATTATAAAGAAAGAAGCTTGCAGATTGCGCAAGAGGCGCTCTATACTTTTTACTATTTATCGAAGCTTAGGTCCTAATTAATCGATTTAAAAAGATTCCAGAAAGTATTTTCAGGTAATGGAGCCGTAATCGAAATAGGTTCTTTTGTTGTGGGGTGAGAGAAACTTAGTTTTCTCGCATGCAGACAAATAGAGCCATCATTATTTGATCTTTTTGCACCATATTTTAAATCGCCCTTGATACAGCAACCTATTTTGGAGAATTGAGTCCTGATTTGGTGGTGTCTGCCTGTTTCTAGTTCAACTTCCACAAGGTGGTAGCGCTCAGAGGAGGAGAGAAGACGGTAATGTAATATGGCTTCCTTTGCACCTTTTGTATCCTTGAAGGTCACGTAGCTTTTGTTCTGCTTCTCGTTTTTCTTTAGATAATTCACAAGCTTACCCTCTGAATTTGGCGGTTTGTTTTCTAGAATAGCCCAATAGATTTTGTTCGTTTCTTTATCTCTAAACTGCTTGTTCATACGTTCCAGTCCTTTACTGGTTCGCGCAAATAAAATAACACCGCTTGTTGGTCGATCCAACCGATGAATGACCCCACAGAATACGTTTCCCGGTTTTTTATACTTTTCCTTTAGGTAGGCCTTTATGGTATCAGGCATTGTGGTGTCACCGGTCCGATCACCCTGTACAATTTCTGAAGATTTTTTATTGACGGCAATTAAATGATTGTCTTCGTATAATACTTTTTTGATAGCTGCTAGTTTTTGCGATTAAGCTTTATTTTTTTTCTCACGAATATAAATATGCTTAATAGGACGAAATTCACAAAAAAGATAATCATAATAATTTGCCATGCTGAGAAAGTAGCATCATAATCATAGCTTGGAGATCCATGCAATAGTTTTAACCCCGAAAAACCTATTGAAAAAATCACACCGATTTTCATGTTTGAATGGTCGATGTTATTCTTGAAATAGGAGAATCTCAAAAATGAAACCATACTAAATATTTGAAAGATTAGAAGAGTATATCCAATCCAATTTGGGATGTCTCCTAAACCTTCTCCTTGTGCATAAGAATGTAACCCGACAAGCACGAAGTTCACGCCGAAAAAAGTAAACAGTATGGCCGAATACCCCCAAAATGCCACTAGATTAAAGGTGAATTTACTCTTCAATCCTGGAATAAATCGGAGGTGAAGAATCACCGCATATACCAATACTGAAACCAATGCCCATGTTTCTTTTGGATCCCATCCCCAATAACGACCCCAGGATTCATTCGCCCATATCCCTCCCAGGAAAGTCCCAATAGTAAGCATAAACAGACCTATAGTCATCGTCATTTCAGAAACATAGGTAAGCTCGTTTATATTCCTTTTGATAATTTCTGTGTTGTTTTTAGTTTGTATAGTATATAAAATGAGATTGAGTAAGCCCAATATACAGGCAAGTCCCAAAAAGCCATAGCTTCCCGTGATGACTGCTACGTGTATCATTAACCAATAGGATTTAAGTACGGGTTGTAGCGGCGTAATTTCTGGATCGAGAAGATTCATTTCTGTGACAAAAATCATTAATGCTGCAAGTATTGCTGTGCCCGCAATAACGACTGCGTTTTTTCTAGAAAAGAAAAAACCGGCAAGCATACTGACCCAAGCAATAAAGACAACAGCCTCATATCCGTTACTCCATGGAGCGTGGCCAGAAATAAGCCATCGCATCGCCAAACCGGATGCATGAAAAAGAAAGAAGCCAATCAAGGCCACAAACATTACTTTTCTCAGTAATTCGAATACTTTAGGGGATTTGGATAGGAATATTTTAATGAAAAATAAAATTAACATGAGCAGACCTATGAGGCCATATCCTTGGTAGGTTGTTTTGAAAACATCCAATTTATTGTATGCGATTTCTAGGTTAACAATTCGTTCAGAAGGAACTATGTTTTTGGAGACCTTCCTCTGGATCGTTTTGAGTTTTTTTAGCGAAACTCCTGCGTTTTTTAAGTCCTCTTCGTATATGGATTGAAAGTAATTCAGAGCAGCTACTACGCTCAAGGAGTCGGAGGAGCGTCTTACATCCATGTTAAGAGGGGAGGTCCACGAGTTGTTCAAATCATTTGCAATAGGAATCAACTTCATATATTCCCAAGAAATGATGCTATACGTAACTTGAAAACGTTCTTTAAACTTAATTATCTTTTTATCGAATTCATCTCTTTTGGATTCAAGTTTTTGAAAACTTTTAGCATATGCTTTTTCCCATTTAAACTGACCTGTTGAATCCAATATTGATTGATAAGAAACATGTTTCTCTAGACTCAACCTTTTTTGAAGCACTCGATCGACGTAAATCATTTTTTGATTCATCCAGTAGGCTGGATACATATGCATGCTTACTATCGTTTGAACAGCATTGTAGGTTTTATCTTTTTCTTGATATTTTTTTTCACGGTGAATTTTTCTTAAAAGCTGGTCACATAACGTATGTGCAGGTATGATTCTACCTTCAAAACTTTGCACGAGAAGTGTTGCGAATTCATCAGCGGACGCCTCATCAAGAATTTTATACGTTTCCCCATTAATAATTGCTTTTTCTGTATTCTCTGTTTTTGGATTTTCTTTTTCTGTATGATTGTGCGCAGCGTGGTCATGTCCCGCATGGTCATGATCATCTTGAGCTCGAATTTCAGGAGGTAGGGTGCCCATTAAAAATAAAGCCAAAAGAACGCCCATTTTTTTTGTTTTTAAGTTTTTAAGTTTCGTGTTAAGTAATTTAAATCTACCTGTTGGCGCAATTATGGATAAAATCATTCCAATGGCCATTAGTAAGTAGCCGAGGTATGTAATGTTTGTACCCCATTTGTCATAATTTACACTAAGAACAGTGCCTTCTTCATTTTCGGGTGTTTTTGGATCATCAAGGGTGTAGCTTGACTGAAAAAAGCGATAACCTTCATAATCCATAACGTGATTCATAAAGATTCGTTTGTTCCATTTTGTATTGTTTTTCTCGTCTATTAGAGTGACCTCACTCGCAAAAGAAGATGGTGAATCTGAACCGGGATATTTGTCGAGTTGAAAGTCTCTACATAGTATTTTGTAAGGTATAGGTTTCCTAATAGAGCCGTATTCGAGTTGAATACGGAGTTGGTTATATTCAAATGTGTTTGGTACGGGAACTGTTCCCATTCCTCCTCTTAGCGTCACTACTTTTGGAGGTAGTTTTGTAAGGACATCACTAACGTTTACTGTAAGATAATCCGCTCCTCTTTTTTTATTTCCGGAATGGATAAGTGCTTTTTCTGCGTGATCATATATGTTTTTGATTACAAACTGGTTGTCACCGATTTGGTAAAGCGTGGTCGTCTTTAAGGTAGTCCACGTGCCCTCTTTGTATTCTAAGTATAATGAGTCCGGTGGCGACTGACCTGTTTGCCTCGCTTTTCGCATTTCACTCATCGCCAAAGAACGCATCGGAACGGTAGAGGTTATTTTCAATTCACCATTTTCCTCTGTGATCTGAATACCCATTTCTAGTTTCTTAGCACCGTAAATAAGGGGTACACCACCGATCATAATAGATTCGTTATCACCAAGATAGTTGGACTCCATTCCCTCAGTTACAATATCTAATACTTTCGAATTTAGTTTTTTATTTATTCGAAAAGAGTCAATGCATTTTGCTTTGAAGTCAAGGTATTGAACCTTGATTTTGTTATTTGGAAGTTCCACTACAGTTGAGAAGTCGTTTCCAAAGCCGTGCGTGTACTCGGATAGGAACTTTTTTACGCCCTTGATTTCTGTCGTTTTGCTTGTTGTATCTGTAACCTTGATGAGTAGGTGGGGGTCGGATGTGTAAATGAAGTCAGCAGTTTTTCCTTCACCAACAACCATGATGCCTTCAAAACTCACAAATCTGGTTATTGCTGACCCGAGAAGTATAATCAAAAAGGAGAGGTGAAAGGATAACACTGCAATCTTTTCCCGCTGAAACATTTTGTATCTGTAGATATTTGAAATAAGGTTTAATCCAAGAAATAACAAAAGGAATTCAAACCATGTTGCGTTGTAGATTAAGATTTTAGCTGCTTGAATACCATGCGTGGATTCAATAAAAGTTGCAAGACCTATAGACGTTAGAAAAGCAAAAAGACCTAAAGTCATAGCCTTCATTGAAAAAAGTGCTCGAATTACTGTGTTTAGCTTATTTGTCATCGTCTGCAAAAATAAGCATTACTTACCGATACAATTGTATTAGCATACCGGTTTTTGAAGATTATTAAACGGAGATTTGTTCTGATTCTACTTGTTTCTATGCCTTAGTTGTTGACTGTGTCAGCACTCCAACCGTATATCGCTGGGTTTTTCCCCCCCATTGGTCGAAGATACGAAGAAAGCTGTCCTCTGTGATGGATAACGTCATTTAAAAAGAACCACATCATTTTAAACCTTGGCATTTCTGCGAAAGGATTACCTCCAACAGAAAGTGAGACCATTACATTGTCCCATTTTTCAATACTGTAAGATTCTAAAATATTAAGTGCTTCTTTCCAGTTTTTTTCTAATCTCATAGCAAGTTCATCAGCAGTCGAAAACGGAAACGAAAGTTTCTCATCACAATGTTCGTTTTGAAGGATGATACTGAAATCATAAACATGAGCTGCGATATGCTCAGCAATTTCATAAGCTGTTCTGTTAATAGGATGTGGGGTGTATTCTAGAGAATTTGTAGGCATGGATCGGATCGTTTCAACCGTTGCTTTCATTTCACTTGAAAAACAAGCCTTAAAAAATTCTAGATTTGTCATAGTACAAGGTTTTAGCTGAATGCAAAATTAACCTTCGGATTCGGCGATAATCAAGCGAGTTCATCATTTTTTGCAGAACTAAGTTGAATGCACTAGAGGTGACTACGTATAAACACTTAGTGCGCGAGATGTCTAAGGCGTAAGGTCTTAAATTATTTTTTTTTAAGTCGTTGCTTTATGTAACTTTGGGAGGCTATTAAATCACACAATCTATGTATGGACTCGTAAATAAGGCAATCAAAGAATTAGTTGTCGATAACCATGGCCAAGAAAAATGGCTGGAGATTTGCTCAGAGGCTGGATTTGAAGAATCCGATTTTATTTCTTTAAGTCCATATCCGGATAAACTTACGTATGACCTTGTCGGTGCTGCGAGTAAGGTGCTTAAGGCAGACTCCAAAGATATCTTAGAGGCCTTTGGTGAATACTGGATTTTGTACACAGCGGATCAAGGTTATGGAGACCTGCTTGACCTTTCAGGGTCATCTTTTGTAGAGTTCTTGGGTAATTTAGATATGTTGCATCTGAGAATTAATAACATGATGCCTGAGTTGAAAGCGCCTCTTTTTTCAACACAAAATGAGACAGATTCATCTGTTGAGTTGCTATACAAATCTCATAGAAAAGGTATGGTTCCAATGCTACGAGGATTAATAAAGGGTCTTGGTAAACGGTTTGATATGGTCGTTAATATCCAAGAAGTTGAATCAAAAGCAACAGAATCGAAAGGTCTGTGTTTCAAAATCACGTGGTAATTAAGCCAAAATTTGAATTTAAGATTTGACCAGAAAAATATTTCCAAAGAACATAATAGATGAAGTAAAGGTTCAAGCCGAAAGAGTTTTGGAGCTTACTAAAAAGCTGTGTGCCATTCATGATGTATTTCTTTGCTTTGGTGACAAAAATGAAATACATTTTATGCCTAATGAGCCGCCAATAAAAAATGTTTTTTTAGAGCTTCATGGAAAGGTAATACAGACAGGCCAACACCAAATAATTAGTAAGCCGGATTTTGATCTAACTTCATTTTACAGTTTACCTATTATAAATTCAGAGGGAAATATTTTGGGTTCAATTTGTCTTGTGAATAAGAAAAAAATCAGTTTAGACAGTTTTCAAATAGAAACACTTGACTTATATGTTCAAAGGTTAGTTTTCTTACTTTCCCCATATAACGTGGGCTCTCCAGAAAGAAATGCTTCTGTCCTACTTAATACCTCCTCTCCTTACTTTTTTAAAGTCAATCAGGTACTCGAAGTCATGGAAATAGGGGTTAATTTCCGAAAGTCAATACCAGAAATAAAAAGTGGTGATAGTTTATTTAAGTATTTCCAAATTGATAAAAAAGATACCATTGAGGATCTGAAAATTGAAGAATTATGGTTCAGTAGAATGCATTTTTTAGATCTAAGGGGACTTAAGCAACGATATAAGTTTACAGCCAAGGAATCAGAGGGCTATATTTACATTTTGGCGGCTCCAATTGTAAATTCGAAATTTGCTCTCAAAAGTTATAACGTCACCGTAAATGACTTTCCTTTACATGACACTATTGCTGAATACCTGTTCCTTGAACAAACCTCAAGGAAGAGTCTAGAGGAATCTAGAATTATTACACAAAACATCATTGCTAAAAACAAAGAAATTGTCAGAATTCAGAAGGAAAATGAGGCGCTTTCAAAGTTTCCTGAACAGAACCCAAATCCTATTTTACGATTTGATTTAGATCTGAATTTAGTATATTCTAACGCAGCCTCCGAGGACTATTTTTTATCAGATTTTCAAATCAAAAATGGATATTTAGGGGAGAGCGCGTTACGTTCAAGATTGAATGAAATAATAACTTCTGATAAGAGGCACCATCATTTTTTTATTGACGCAAAGTTACACTACTATTCAGTTACAATAGCTCTAATTACTGAGCTGGGCTATTTGAATATGTATGCGCACGATATTACGGGATATCGAGAACGAAATGAACGAAATCAAACCGCCTTAAAGGAATTAAATTCAAAGGTTGAAACACAACGCGAGTTTTATGAGTTTATTTTAAACAATCTCCCTGCAGATGTCGCCGTTTTTGATAAAAATCATAAATATGTTTTTATAAATCCAAAAGGAATTCAGGACGAAAAGGTTAGGGATTACATGATTGGGAAAGATGATTATGACTACTGCCGCTTAAAGGGTGTTCCAAGTGAAATGGCAGATAAAAGGCGTGCATTATTTAATGAAGTATTACGTTCCAAAAAGAGTAAAATTTGGGTTGACGACCTTATTAATAAAGAAGGTATTCGGAATGTGATTCATCGTACAATGGGTCCACTGTTTGATGAAAAAGGTGAAGTTCGTTTTGTTATTGGGTATGGTATGGAAATAACGCAACGTGTGACCGCGGAAGAAGAGAATGTGAGGTTGTCTTTAGTTGCTAAAAACACCAATAATGGGGTTTTAATGTTGGATACAGAAATGATGATAACATGGGCAAACCAAGCTATGATCGATCGGTCTGGATACAGCTTAGAGGAAATGCTGGGTAGAAATCCAAGAGAGTTTATTTCAAATGGTACAGAATCTCAAGAATTGAAAAGGTTAAAAGAGGCCATAAAACTAAAGCAAAATGTGGAAGTTGAAATGCTTCATTCTGATAAAAGTGGTTCTGAATACTATGTTTCTTTGAATTTACAACCTCTTTTTGATGCAAACAACATGCATAGCGGTTTTATGATGGTGGAGTTTGATATTACGGAACGAATCTCAAGTGAAAAAACAATTCAGAACCTCAACGTAAACCTTGAAAGGTTGGTTCAGGAAAAAACAGCCAAAAATATGGAATTGGCCTCATCTCTTCGTGACCAAGAAAAAATGGTTACTATTGGTGAATTGGCTTCTGGTGTTGCTCATGATCTTAATACGCCACTTGGTGCTATAAAAAGTGGTACTGAAAATGTAAGCTACACCTTAGATGTTCTTTTCAAAAAACTTTTACCTCAAAGCTCTTCGGAAGATATAGAATATGCCTTTAATAGAGCTTCAAGAAGTGACTTCGAGCTTTTTGTTGGTGGTGTTCAGATGCGTAAAGAGCAAAGAGAGATTATGTCTTTCTTGACAACTCAGGATTCAGGTTTTTCAAATGACCAATTAAACGATATTGCAATACTGATGGTTAAAGCTCGTGTTAAGCCTGAAGACTCAAAAGAAATTCAATTTATTTTGAGGTCACAAGCCCCCCTAGTCTTATTAGACCTCATCCACAATGTTAGACTCGTTTTTTCATTTATAAAAACAATTTCAACATCGGGTAATCGTGCAACCGAGGTTATTCAAAATCTTCGTTTATTCATAAGAGAGAAGCGTAACACGGCATCGGGAAATGTGAATATTAAGAACAATATTAATACGGTCCTAAATGTATTTAGTCACAAAATTAAAAACATTGTAGAACTGACTTTTGATATCGATAGTTCGATAAATATTAAGGGATATGATGTTCGTCTTTTTCAACTGTGGTCGAATTTAATCAAGAATGCATTGGAAAGTATGGAGGATCAGCAAGGACTGAAAACCTTGAAACTATACTCTGAAACAACCAAAGATGATTACTTTATTACTGTTGAAAATAATGGTCCCGAGATTTCTGAAAAAAACCAAGTAAAAATCTTCAATAAGTTTTTTACCACCAAGGGTAAGAAAAAAGGTTCGGGCCTAGGATTAAATATTGTGAAAAATGTTCTAGAGGAGCACCAGGGGAGGGTTGTTTTGGAGTCAAATTCCAATTTCACACGTTTTATTATCAATTTTAAAAGAGAAAAATGAGTCAGTTTAAGAACGCCGTCATATGTATTGATGATGACCCTATGATTCTTCAGGTTTTGGGTTTTCAAATGGAAAAGTATTTGGATACGTCAGATACATTAATAGAACTTTATACTGAGCCTTCCAAAGCACTCGGGGATATCAAATCACGTGTGTTTGATGATGTCGATATTCTTTTTTGCATAGTTGATTATCAAATGCCGCATATGTCTGGAGCGAAACTTATAAGGTCAATAAAGGAGACGCACCCAACAATACCTTGTGTTATGCTTTCTGGACAGGCTAATTCCACTCAAATTGAAGCGCTTGAAAATGAAGGCTTATTAGAAATGTTTCTGCAAAAGCCATGGGAAGAATCAGATCTTAAAGGATGTCTTGAACAAATAAAAAAACGCCATGAAGATTAGGATTCAGTTATTTATACTCGGTCTAATTGGTATTCCATTAGCCCTTTTCTCTCAAACAATGTCGAATGAAGAGGGAATTGAATATTATAACGCCATTATATCCGATCCAAATAGTTCAGATACGGCCATTGCACATTCCTATTTAGAATTATCATCTCTTCTTTATGTCTCCAACATAGACACAATGATTCCTTTGTGTAACCGAGTGATTGAAATCGTTGGACCTAAACTTGCTCAATCTCCTGCAGAAAAGGAAAGGATGGTGTTATTAAACCTTTATTCAGGTGCCTTAAACAATATTGCAGTTGTTTATATGACGAATGGAGAGATTGAAAGATGTTTGGATTATTTGGAACAAAGTCTTGAGATTTGTCAAAAAACAGCGGATAATTATCAAATTGCTACAGCGTTAAATAATATTGGTTATATATTGAACGACCAGGGTAATATAACCAAAGCACTCGATTACTACCATCAGAGTTTAGAGATTTCGAAGAAAATAGATGATAAAATAGGAATTGCTACGCTTCTAAATAATATTGCAGCGATATATAAAGAACAAAATAATTTAACAGAAGCATTAGATTATTATCAGAGAAGTCTTCCAATGCTTCAATCAGAACGCCAACAGCAAAAAATTTCAGGTGTATATAACAGTATTGGTTCAGTTATAGAGCGGCAAGGCAATAAAAATCTTGCCATGAAGTACTATTTAAAATCTCTTGAGATCGCAAGGGAAATTAAAGATAAAAAGGGTGTGGCCAACTGTTACAGTTCATTGGCTGGCTTATATTTGAGTAATAATGAAATTGATAGTGCATTCATATATCACGATAAGAGTTTGGCACTGAGAAGGACAATTGGTTTTAAGGATGGTATTGCGATTTCAACGGTAAAATTGGCAGAAATTGAATTTCTAAGAAACAAACCAAGAAGCGCCAAATTATATGCCCTTGAGAGTTTAAAGATTTCTCAGGAAATAGGCTTTCCAAGAAATATTATAAAAGCCACGAAATTACTGAGTGAAATTTATGAAGTTGAAAATAATAGCAGCGAAGCCTTAAAAATGCTTCGGTTAAATATCCAATTCAAAGATAGTATGGATATAATTGAATATAACAAGGCAATAATAGAAAGGCAAGCGAAGTACGAGTACGATATCACAAGAAAAAAAGACGTGTTAGAGCATGATCTTGAACTTGCAATCAAAGATGAAAAAATCAAAAATGGGAAATCTTTCAATTACCTTCTTGTTGCACTGCTTGCTCTTGTGGCCATATTTATGATTGTGATTATTGAGCGATTAAGAAAAATAAATAACCTTAAATTGAGTTTAGCGATTAAGAATTCTGAAAATGAAAAGTTAGTAGTCAATCTGGAATCGGTTGTTGAAAATAGAACTTTAAACCTAAAGGAATCGCTTGAGCTTATAGAGGTCAATGAGAAAAACTATAGAGATCTTTTAGATAAATCCTCTGAAATGATTCAAATGCTGGATACTCAGGGATTTATAACCTATGTGAATCAGGCTTGGTTAAATAACATGTCTTTTAGTTCTTTAGACGAGGTTAAGGGCCGGTCGATTTCTGATTTTCTTACTGAAGAGACGGGAATAAAATTCCAAACTATTATGCCGGAGCTGATGCAAGGTCATTCCGTTGATGAGTTGTCTTGTGAATTCCTTACAAGTAGGAGTCGTGAAATAATTCTCAAAGGTCGTACGCGGCCGATTTTGAAAGATGGTGAATTTTTTGGTTCTCAAGCTTTTTTCTTTAACGTCACGGATGTGGAAAAAGCGAAACGTGAGATGGATCAGATGGCCAGATTCAAGGAAATCATGTTGAATATTACCACGGAATACATCAATGCACCAATTTCTGAAATCGATAATGTAATTAACACCTCTCTTTTCGAAATCGCACAATTTTCATCAGCGGATCGCGCCTATGTGTTTAAGTATGATTTTGAGAAGGAAATTTGTTCTATTACACACGAGTGGGTGGCTGAGGGAGTTCCTTCTCAGATCGAGGAACTTAAAGCTATGCCGTTCTCGAAGGTTCCTTTGTCTCTCAGTTTACATAAAAAAGGTGAGCTTGTTGAGTTTTCTGATGTTGCTGATGTTAAAGATGAAAGAGTTCGGAAAGTTCTAAGCGATGAAGGAACGCAGAGTATGATTTCTATTCCAATGATGCAAGATAATGAAGCCATTGGTTTTGTTGGTTTTGATATCATGAAAAAGAAACGTGAATTTACGGCGGATGAAAAGAATTTGCTTAGAATATATTCCCAGATGATGCTTAATGTTTTTAACAGGATTTCCTATATCGAGGAGCTTCAAAATACCAAAGAAGAGCTCGCTAAGATCAATCGTTCGTTGGAGAAAAAAGTAATGGAAAACACGAAGAAAAACATGGACCTGTCACGCTCAATTTTGGAGCAGGAAAAACTAGTTACTATAGGTGAAATATCTGCTGGAATTGCACATGATTTAAACACGCCTTTAGGTACAATTAGGGTAGGTGCGGACAATATCAATTTTATTTTAAATAGTATTTTTAATGGTACCATTTCTGTCTTTTCAAAAGAAGAACTTGCTCATATCGTTAACCATGTTGAGAAAAACAAAATTGAAATGTATGTTGGCGGCCTTCAAATGCGAAAAGAGAAGGTGAAAATGTTGGAATATCTTAATGGTTCTTTTCATGATGAATCACCTGAATATTTGGATGAAATTGGTGATTTATTGGTGAAATGTAGATTTGATATAACACAAGAAGAGGAGATTTCATTGATTTTATCAAAACCTTGTGCCAAGGAATACCTGCAAATAATGAATCAATTACAAATGGCTATGGCTCAGCTTGAAACCATACGGAAATCAAGTGATAAGGCAGTTCGTGTCGTGCAGGACATGCGCGCGTTTATTAAAGGAGAAAGTGTTGTTGAGCAAAAGAAAATTAATCTTCGAGATAATATTTCAACGGTTTTAGGTGTTTTCAATTATGAAATCAGTCTTAATGTAAATCTTATATTTGATGTTGATACTTCCATTGAATTTATGGGGTACGATATTAAATTATTTCAACTTTGGTCAAATATTGTTAAAAATGGTCTTGAAGCCATGTCAGAACAGAAGGAAAAATACCTTGGTATTTTTGCCGAAAAGACAGGAACGCAGTTAAGAGTTGTATTCGAAAATAATGGGCCAAAAATCCCTAAAGAAATAGCAGAGAGTATTTTTCAAAAATTTTATACCACCAAAGGAACGAAGAGTGGTTCTGGTTTAGGATTGAGTATTGTGAAAAATGTGCTTAAGGAACACAATGCAGATATAATTCTTGAGTCTGACGAAGCACGGACAAAATTTATAATTACTTTTGAATTATGAGCGAAATGAGATATGCTGTTGTGTGCGTTGATGACGACCCATATATCCTTCAAATGTTAGGTTTTCAACTTTCCAAAATCATGGATCAATCTCACACGCTCATAGAGTATTTCACAGATCCCGATCAAGCGATAGAAAATATTGACTTATTAATCGAAGAGGATATTGATATTATGTTTGTAATGGTCGATTATCAGATGCCATCAATGACAGGTGCAGAGTTGATACGTAAATTGAAATTGAAGTACCAAGATTTAAAATGTATTATGTTATCCGGCCAAGCGAATAGAACCTCTGTGGACTCTCTTAAAACAGAAAATCTTCTTGAGGAATTTATAGAAAAACCTTGGGATGAAGATGAACTTTTTGACACGCTTCGACCTCTAATTGCATTACCTAAATAAACCAGTTGAATGAAAACAATACTAATACTTGGTGCGGGGCTTTCCGCTTCTTCCATGATTCGATATCTATTAAACGCATCAAAGGAGCAGGGTTGGTCTGTACGAATTGTTGATAGAGATTTGGAGCGGGTTGAAAAATTGGTTGATGGTTTTTCCGAAGCAAAAGCGCTCTCTTTTAATGCGTTGGACAGAGCACAACGTATAGACGAGATTCAAAATTCAGACCTTGTTATATCCATGTTGCCTGCACGTTTTCATGTTGAGATTGCGCAAGACTGTATTCTACTTCACAAAAACCTGATCACACCATCTTACATTTCAGATGAAATGAGAGCCTTAGATAAGGACGCAAAGGATTCAGGAATTGTAATAATGAATGAAATAGGGGTGGATCCTGGAATTGATCATATGAGTGCAATGAAAATCATTGATCACATCAAGGGTATAGGTGGAAAGCTTAATAGCTTTAAGTCTTTCTGCGGAGGCCTTGTTGCTGAAGAATATGATGATAATCCTTGGAGGTATAAATTTACATGGAATCCAAGAAATGTTGTTTTGGCTGGTAAAGGCGGTACAGCAATGTTTATGGATAATCACCAATTTAAATATATTCCTTACAACCGATTGTTTGATCGTCTGGATAGAATTACAATCGAAAATCATGGAAAATTTGTAGGCTATCCTAACCGTGATTCACTTTCTTATAAAGAGACTTATGGCTTAGACGGAATCGCTACGTTGTATAGAGGCACCCTTAGAAGACCTAATTTTTGTAAGGGGTTCAATGTATTTATAGAACTAGGTATGACAGATGATTCCTTTGCAATGACCAACGCAGAGGCGCTTACACCTCGCGATTTCTTAAACGCATTCCTGCCGTATATTCCTAATTTGTCCGTGGAACAAAAATTCAAATACTTTTTGAGGGAAGACAGAATGTATTTATATGATCAATTTGAATGGCTTGGTGTATTTGGTGATGACCAAGAATTTGGTTTTAAAGATGCAACACCAGCACAGCTTTTGGAAAAGCTTATGGTGCGTAAAATGTCATTAGCTGAAGATGATAAGGATATGCTTGTCATGTATCATGAATTCGAATTCAAGCATGAAGGCAAGGCTAAAAAAATCACTTCGTCAATGATAAATATTGGAGAAGACCAAACCTACACGGCAATGGCGAACACTGTTGGCTTGCCCCTGGCAATAGCAGCAAAAATGATTTTGAATAATCAAATTGCTACAAAAGGTGTTACCTTGCCAATAAACAAAGAAATTTACGAACCTATTCTTGCGGAATTAAGTCAACATGGAATCGTGTTTAATGAGCAAGAACAAGAAATCAAAGAATATGTCTAAGCAGCAGGATGAAAAGCAAATGAATATTGAATTATCTGAAGAAACTTCTTTAGGAGTATATTCAAATCTAGCGGTAATTACACATTCCCCTTCAGAGGTGGTATGTGATTTTATTCAGGTTATGCCTGGTATGCCGAAAGGAAAAGTACGGTCTCGGGTGATTATGAATCCACAGAATGCGAAACGGTTTCTCAAAGCCTTACAAGACAATATGAAAAAGTACGAAGAAAATTTTGGAGCTATTGACGAGCCCAAAAATGACCTTCCTCCAATGAATTTTGGAACGCCTAACACAATGGCCTAGATTGTTCAATTATGCTTGCTGTTTGCATCCCCGTCTATAACCAAGATGTTTCTCACCTTGTCCTTGAGCTCTTGGAGCAAAAAGAAGCTCTTGATGACAATGTTTCTATCGTTGTTATTGATGATGCCTCCTCTGATACTTTTAAGGCGCAGTATGTTGGTTTATCAGAAAGGGTAAAAATAGTTCAGCTTGAACAAAATGTGGGTAGATCAAGAATTAGAAACACCTTCCTTGAGCACACGGACGCCTCTTATTTGCTCTTTATTGATTGTGACTCGAGGATAGTCAAACCGAACTACCTCAGGGATTATCTGAAGGCAATTTCAACAATCAACCCTCTGGTCTTATTTGGAGCAAGCGAGTACCAAAAGGAAACCCCGAGAATATATTACAGGTTGCGGTGGAGGTATGGTGCAAAAATTGAAAGTAAAAATTACAACGAACGGATTCAACAACCTATGCTTTCCTTTAAGACAAATAATTTTTTAATCGAAAGAAATACGTTTGTGACCCATCCTTTTAATGAAAGTATTTCGGGTTATGGTCATGAGGATACGCTATTCGGCTTTGAATTAGAAAAGAATGGTGTCGTTATTTCACAAATTGATAATCCTGTATTAAACGCACATTTAGATTCGAATACACAATTCTTAAACAAGACGAATGAGGCCTTAGAAAATCTTATTTATATCTGGGGGTTATCAGGTAATGACAAAGGTCTTGCAGCGCGCCTAAGAGTGCTTAGCTTTTATTTAAAATATAAAGACTCTGGACGCTTGTCTTGGTTTTTAAGATCAATGGTGAAGCCAGTTCGTTTTCTTCTGGAAATAGGTTTTGCAAATTTGAAGTTATTTTCGTTGTATAAGCTGTGTTATCTTTTGAAAATCACACACAATCAGAAGCTGCGATAATTGCCTCAAGCTTTTTTCGTTCCACCTGCCAGTTTTCTTCTTTTGCCGCGATTCTACAATTTTCTCTGTGTTTTTCTTGTAAAACGATATCTGCTTTATATGCATTTACAGCGTCTGAAATTACGGAGGGTTTCGTTTCTGATATAAATGAACCTATGTCGTATTTCACAATAACCTTGGTTATTTCTTTTAGATTTGAACTAAGGATTGGAGTTTCGGCGTGCATGTAATCAAATAGTTTATTGGGAAGCGCAAGGCCTTGATTAAGACTCGTGTTTTTATCCAATATAAGGCCTAGGTCAGCAAGCCTCGTAATTTGCATTAGTTGGGCATAGGGCATTCTTGGGATGAATTTGACTTTTAAGTGTAGTTTTTTGTTTGAGACCATTTTTTTTGCCAGAGGAATAACATCACCATTGCCCACGAGAAGAAGAACGCAATTTTCGCATTCCTCCATTGCAGTGATTGCTTCCTCTATGCCTCGGTCTTTATTTAAGCCGGAGCCTTGAATAATTAAAATAAAGTCATTGCCGTTTAACCCAAGGTTTTTTCTATCTTCTTTATTTTGCCTCTCTTCGCTAAGCAGTGGAACATTACGTATGGTATGAACAGTAACACCATATTTTTCTTCATAGATCTTGGCTATAGAATCATTTACTGTTATGACATGCGTAAGCTTTGGAAAAATAAATTGTTCTAAAGCCAACCATATTTTTTGGATTTTTGGTCGAGCGGTGAGTTCTGGTACTTCAGTAAATAGTTCGTGGGTGTCGTAAATAATTCGTGTGTTTTTAAGTTTTGAGATCAAAAAACTTGGAGCCAAAGTGTCTAAATCATTCGCATAGATCAAGTCACTCTTTTTTGTAAGAAGAAAAGCGAAAAGTCTTAGGTTTAAAAACACATAAAACAAGGGGCCCTTTTCAAAAGGCAAACGCAAACGATAGAACTTGTAGTTTTTTTGAGCCATTTTTGGGCTATCTGCCTTTTTTCTCCCAACAAGGGTTACCTCATAATTTTGCGCCACAAGAACGGCGCATGTTTTGGCTACGCGATTATCTGTTACGAGATCATTTGAAACACATACGATGGCTTTTTTTTTGTTTTTCATTGCTACATTTGCAATGTATTTAAATAAACTTTTTTCTCAAAAGAAAAACTTGATTAAAATTATTCTTAAAAAAGTTTGTGATAAAAAAAAGTTTCATACATTTGCAGTCCCAAAATTAAACAATTTGGGAAAGAATACGTTCTTTTTTTTGTGCACCAACAAAAATTGCCGATGTAGCTCAGTTGGCCAGAGCAGCTGATTTGTAATCAGCTGGTCGGGGGTTCGAATCCCTCCATCGGCTCGGAAATTGTTGGGGAGATACTCAAGCGGCCAACGAGGACAGACTGTAAATCTGTTGGTTTTACCTTCGCAGGTTCGAATCCTGCTCTCCCCACAGAAAGAAATAAGCGGGAGTAGCTCAGTTGGTAGAGCGTCAGCCTTCCAAGCTGAATGTCGCGAGTTCGACCCTCGTCTCCCGCTCACTTTCATTTGGGCTGCCGGTGTAGCTCAGGGGTAGAGCGCTTCCTTGGTAAGGAAGAGGTCACGAGTTCAATTCTCGTCATTGGCTCAAAAAAAAATTGCGCTTGCGCAGGAATGTTGTAAAAAAGTAAATTATTAATTAAGTAACAAATAGAAAAATGGCAAAGAAAAATTTGTAAGAAACAAACCGCATTGTAACATTGGTACAATAGGTCATGTCGACCACGGTAAAACAACTTTGACAGCTGCGATTTCAAGCGTATTGTCAAACCAAGGTCTTGCAGCTGCAAGAGATTTTAGTTCAATTGACAACGCTCCTGAAGAGAAAGAGCGTGGTATTACTATTAACACATCTCACATTGAGTATGAAACAAAAGCCCGTCATTACGCGCACGTTGACTGTCCAGGTCACGCCGATTACGTAAAGAACATGGTTACAGGTGCTGCTCAAATGGATGGAGCAATTTTAGTTGTTGCTGCTACAGATGGACCAATGCCACAAACACGTGAGCACATCCTTTTAGGAAGACAAGTTGGTGTTCCAAGATTGGTTGTATTCATGAACAAAGTGGATATGGTTGATGATGAAGAATTACTTGAATTGGTTGAAATGGAAGTTAGAGAACTTCTTTCTTTTTATCAGTATGATGGTGATAATACTCCAGTTATTCAAGGTTCTGCTCTCGGAGCATTGAACAATGAAGACAAATGGGTTGCTACCGTAAACGAATTGATGGAAGCTGTTGATACGTATATCGAACTTCCTCCACGTGACGTAGATAAACCTTTCTTGATGCCAGTTGAAGATGTATTTACGATTACAGGTCGTGGTACTGTTGCAACAGGAAGAATCGAAACAGGTGTTTGTAACACAGGTGATCCAGTCGAGATTTTGGGTATGGGTGACGAAAAGTTAACGTCAACCGTTACGGGTGTTGAGATGTTCCGTAAGATTTTGGACAGAGGAGAAGCAGGTGATAACGTAGGTATCCTTTTGAGAGGTATTGAAAAAGCTCAAATCAAAAGAGGTATGGTTATTTGTAAGCCAGGTTCTACAAAACCACATCACGAATTCAAAGCAGAAATATACGTATTGAAGAAAGAAGAGGGTGGGCGACACACTCCTTTCCACAACAAATATAGACCACAATTCTATTTCAGAACAACAGACGTTACAGGAGAAATCTTCTTAACCGATGGTCGTGAAATGGTTATGCCTGGAGACAACGTTTCAATCGACGTTAAATTGATTGTACCTGTTGCTATGGATAAAGGACTTCGTTTTGCAATCCGTGAGGGTGGTAGAACTGTAGGTGCTGGTCAGGTTACTGAGATTGTTTCGTAAGGTTTACGAAAATAAGTTTAAAATAGGGGGAACTTTTTGTTCCCCTTTTTAAACGGGTGTAGCTCAGTTGGTAGAGTAGTGGTCTCCAAAACCATTGGTCGTGGGTTCGAATCCTACCGCCCGTGCTGAATTAATAGAAATTTGAAAAATGAAATTGGTTAGTTACATACAAGATACATACAGCGAGCTGGTACACAATGTTACGTGGCCAACGTGGCAAGAGCTTCAGAATAATACCATTCTAGTTGTTGTTGCTTCAATTATGCTCTCACTCTTCATTTTTTTAATGGACAAGGTTTTTGGTAACGATCCAAATTTTTGGTGGAATGGTGTTTTAGGATACATTTACAATTTTTTCTAAAGACGGGCTATGAGTGAAATTGCAAAAAAATGGTACGTTGTACGTGCAATTAGTGGGAAAGAAAAGAGTGTAAAGCACTACTTGGAGATAGAAATGTCAAGAATGAAAAACTTGGATGATAATATAGACCAGGTTCTTATTCCAACTGAAAAAATATTTCAAATTCGAAATGGTAAAAAAGTAAACAAAGAACGTGCTTATTTACCGGGTTATGTTTTGATTGAAGCCGCTCTTGTTGGAGAGGTGAAACACGTTATAAGAAGCATACCAAACGTAATTGGATTTTTAGGTACGGAGAAAGGCGGAGAGCCAGTACCTATGAGAATGTCAGAAGTCAATCGTATCTTAGGTAAGGTTGATGAACTGTCAGAAACAGAAGAGGAATTGAAAATTCCGTTTGTAGTGGGTGAGTCTGTTAAGGTAATAGATGGCCCTTTCAACAACTTTAGTGGTGTCATCGATGAGATCAATGAAGACAAGAAAAAGTTGAAAGTGATGGTCAAAATCTTCGGACGTAAAAATCTTCTTGAACTTAGCTACATGCAAGTTGAGAAGGAGAGTTAATTTGTATTAACCCGTAGGAGTGAACTAGATGATTAAAGCTTCCCATCGTTTAAGGTTCATGTTTGACTACACAATTTAATATATATGGCTAAAGAAGTAGCAGGATTGATCAAATTACAGATCAGAGGTGGTGCAGCTAACCCAGCCCCTCCAGTCGGACCAGCACTTGGTGCGAAGGGAGTTAATATCATGGAGTTTTGCAAGCAATTTAATGCAAGAACCCAAGATAAGCCAGGGAAAGTAGTACCGGTTGTAATCACAGTATATAGTGACAAGTCTTTTGACTTTGTTTTAAAAACGCCACCGGCAGCTGTGCAAATCATGGAACAAATTAAGATTAAAAAGGGTTCGTCTGAGCCTAATCGCGTTAAAGTAGGTGCCATTTCATGGGACCAAATTCGTGTGATTGCTGAAGACAAACTTCCCGATTTGAACTGTTTTACAGTTGATTCGGCCATGATGATGGTAGCAGGCACGGCACGAAGTATGGGTGTTAATGTAAAGGGCGGAACAGCTCCAAAATCCAAATAATTTAAGTTATGAAAAAAATGACGAAAAATAGAAAAGCGGTTTTTGGAAAGCATGATCTAACAAAGGCCTATTCGTTAACGGATGCATGTAATTTAGTTAAGGATATTTCCACGACTAAGTTTGATGCTTCAGTTGACCTGTGTGTGCGACTTGGTGTTGATCCAAGAAAAGCAAATCAAATGGTGAGAGGTACAGTTGCGCTTCCACATGGAACTGGTAAAGATGTTAAGGTATTGGTGCTTTGTACTCCTGACAAGGAACAAGAAGCAAAAGATGCAGGAGCAGATTACTACGGTTTAGACGAATACATTGCGAAGATTAAGTCCGGTTGGACTGACGTAGATGTTATCGTTACAATGCCATCTGTTATGGGTAAGGTTGGAGCTTTAGGACGAATTCTAGGTCCTAGAGGTTTAATGCCAAATCCAAAGACAGGAACAGTAACCATGGATGTAGGTAGAGCTGTTACCGAAGTAAAGGCTGGAAAGATTGACTTTAAAGTCGATAAATACGGAATCGTTCATTCATCTGTTGCGAAAGTAAGCTTTGAAGGAGATAAAATCTTCGATAATGCGAACGAGTTGCTTCAAATGTTAATTAAAATGAAACCGTCGTCTGCGAAAGGGACATACATCAAGAGTGTTTACATGACCTCAACGATGAGTCCGGGTATTCTCATAGACGCCAAGTCTCTTAACGCATAATACTTAAGAAAATGACTAGAGAAGAAAAAGTAAAGTATATAGATGATTTGGCAGCTGATTTAACAGCTTCAAATGTGTTCTATCTTACAGACACAGCAGAGCTTACTGTTGAAACAGTGAATGCATTGAGAAGAAAATGCTTTAATGCGAATGTTAGTATGCGTGTTGTTAAAAATGCATTGTTGGAAAAGGCAATGGACCGTGTTGAAGGTAAAGACTTTGGAACGTTGAGAGATGTTCTCAAAGGTGCAACCTCAATTATGTTGTCCGAATCTTCAAGTGCGCCAGCTAAATTGATAGCGGATTTTCGTAAGAAGAATCCAAAGCCAATTTTGAAAGGAGCCTATATTGATGAAGCAATTTTCATTGGTGATGAGCAATTGAAAGCATTAGAAGCACTCAAAAGTAAAGAGGAACTTCTTGGTGATATCATTAGTTTATTACAAAGCCCGGCACAGAATGTATTGTCTGGATTACAAAGCGCTGGTGGTTCTATCGCCGGCATGTTAAAAACGCTCGAAGAAAGAGCATAATTATTAAACCCTTTTAAAAACAAAATAAAATGGCTGATTTAAAGCAAATTGCAGAAACGCTAGTAAACCTAACAGTAAAAGAAGTTAGTGAGTTAGCAACGATCATGAAAGACGAATATGGAATCGAACCTGCAGCAGCTGCTGTAGCAGTAGCAGGACCTGCCGGTGGAGCTGGTGGCGACGCTGCTGAAGAGAAAACAGAATTCGACGTAGTATTGAAGGCTGGTGGACCTAGCAAGCTAGCAGTAGTTAAACTTGTAAAAGAACTTACTGGAAAAGGTCTTAAAGAGTCTAAAGACTTAGTAGACAACGCACCTACAACATTGAAAGAAGGTGTAGCAAAGGATGAAGCTGAAGGACTTAAGAAGTCTTTGGAAGAAGCTGGAGCTGAAGTTGAGATTAAGTAATTAACTCAAATTATTAACAAGATAGGCACCGCATTTTTGCGGGGCCTTGTCTTGTTTTAAGTGGTATTCAATTTTTGAATACTAAATTTTTAACTAAAAACATTCATCCTTGGCAACATCAAATAATTCAACCAGAATTAATTTTGCATCAGGCAAAAACCAATTTGATTATCCGGATTTCTTAGAAATCCAATTGAAATCATTTAGGGAGTTTTTCCAATTAGAAACTACTCCTGAAAATCGAGAAAGTGAAGGACTTTTTAAAGTTTTCGCGGAAAACTTTCCTATAACCGATACAAGAAACCAGTTCGTTTTAGAGTTCTTGGATTATTTCATTGATCCACCGAGATACTCAATTTCAGAATGTATTGAAAGAGGCTTGACGTACAGTGTTCCGTTGAAGGCTAAGCTAAAATTGTATTGTACGGATCCTGAGCACGAAGATTTTGAAACAATCGTTCAAGACGTCTATTTAGGTACAATTCCTTACATGACGCCAAAAGGTTCTTTTGTGGTGAATGGCGCGGAGCGAGTAATTGTATCGCAGCTGCACAGATCACCCGGAGTATTCTTTGGTCAGTCTAGACATGCCAATGGAACAAAATTATATTCAGCAAGAATAATTCCTTTCAAAGGTTCTTGGATTGAATTTGCTACCGATATTAACAATGTCATGTATGCGTACATTGACAGAAAGAAAAAATTACCTGTAACTACGTTGTTCAGAGCCATTGGTTATGAAACAGATCGTGATGTTTTAGATATCTTTGGTCTGGCAGATGAGGTTAAGGTTAATAAAACGAATCTTAAAAAACTTGTTGGGAGAAAGCTTGCGGCAAGAGTTCTTAAGACGTGGATTGAAGATTTCGTCGATGAAGATACTGGCGAGGTAGTTTCAATCGAAAGAAATGAGGTCATTTTTGATAGAGAGGAAGTTATTACAGCTGAGCATTTGGACCCAATTATGGAGTCCGGATCGAAATCCGTAACTCTTCATAAAGAGAATGTCAATACTGCTGACTACACGATTATATATAATACACTACAGAAAGATATTTCGAACTCTCAAAAAGAAGCAGTAGAACATATCTACAGACAATTGAGAAATGCAGATCCACCCGACTACGAAACAGCAAAAGGTGTTTTTGAAAAATTATTTTTCTCAGATACTAGATATGATTTAGGTGAAGTAGGTCGTTTCCGTTTGAATAAAAAATTGGGTATTGATCAATCAGAGCAGTCTCGAGTCCTGACAAAAGATGATATGATCAAGATTATCAAATATCTAATTGAGTTGATCAATTCAAAGGCAGATGTAGATGATATTGATCACCTTTCTAATCGTAGAGTTAGAACCGTTGGTGAACAATTGTATTCTCAGTTTGGAGTTGGTCTTGCTAGAATGGCAAGAACCATAAGAGAGCGGATGAATGTAAGAGATAATGAAGTCTTTACACCAATTGACTTGATCAATGCAAAGACGCTTTCTTCAGTTATAAATTCATTCTTTGGAACAAATCAGCTATCTCAATTTATGGATCAAACGAATCCACTATCAGAGGTAACGCACAAACGAAGATTATCAGCTCTAGGACCAGGTGGTTTATCTAGAGAAAGAGCTGGTTTTGAAGTCCGTGATGTTCACTACACGCACTATGGACGTCTTTGTACGATTGAAACGCCGGAAGGGCCAAATATTGGTTTGATTTCTTCCCTTTGTGTATTTGCGAAAGTAAATAAGCTTGGGTTTATAGAAACGCCTTATCGTTCAGTTCAAAAAGGAAAGGTTCAATACGATAAAGAGCCTGTTTATGTAGCAGCAGAAGAGGAAGATTCAAAAATTATTGCCCAAGCAAATGCAAAGGTAGATGATAAAGGAAACTTCTTGTCAAGTGTTGTAAAAGCAAGATTTGAGGGAGACTTCCCGGTTGTTGAACCAAAGAAACTCCATTTAATGGATGTTGGAGCAAATCAAATTGCCTCCATCGCGGCCTCTTCTATTCCCTTCTTGGAGCATGATGATGCCAACAGGGCTTTGATGGGATCGAATATGCAGCGTCAGGCAGTTCCGTTATTAAGACCGAATTCTCCTATTGTAGGTACAGGAATTGAGCAATTGGTTGCTGAGGATTCTAGAGTACTTATAAATGCAGAAGGTTCAGGAATTGTTGAATATGTTGATGCAAATGAAATAGTAATACGTTACGATTGGAACTCAGAGGATAAACTTGTGAGTTTTGAAAGTGAAGTGACTAGGTATTCATTAATTAAATTCATGAAAACGAACCAAAGTACTTGTATCAATCTAAAGCCGATCGTAGTGAAAGGAGACAAGGTTGTTAAAGGTCAGGTGCTTTGTGAAGGATATGCAACTCAAAAAGGAGAATTGGCGCTAGGTCAAAATCTAAAAGTAGCATTCATGCCATGGAAGGGATACAACTTTGAGGATGCGATTGTAATTTCTGAAAGAGTTGTTCGTGATGATGTATTTACTTCGATTCATATTGATGAATACTCTCTTGAAGTACGCGATACCAAAAGAGGGATGGAAGAACTTACGGCTGACATTCCAAACGTTAGTGAAGAAGCAACAAAAGACCTTGACGAGAATGGATGCATCCGCGTAGGAGCTGAAATTAAGGAAGGTGACATTTTGATTGGGAAAATCACACCGAAAGGTGAAACAGATCCTTCTCCAGAAGAAAAACTTTTACGTGCAATCTTCGGCGACAAAGCTGGTGATGTTAAAGATGCTTCTCTAAAAGCAGGACCTTCTTTAAGAGGTGTTGTTATTGAAAAGAAGTTGTTCTCAAGAGCTGTTAAAGATAGAAAATCAAAGAGCCAAGACAAACCATTGTTGGAGTCAATCGATAAGGAATATCAAAAAGATGTTGTTGAACTAAAGGAAAAACTTGCCGAAAAGCTTATTAAAATTATCGGTGATAAAAAATCTACAGGTGTATTCAACAACTTTAAAGAAGAATTGATCAAAAAAGGAGCTAAGTTTTCTATGAAAGCTTTGACCTCTTTAGATTACACAATTGTGAATCCACTGAAATGGACTTCTGATGAAAAGGTTAACAAGTTGATTAGTCGCGTAATTCACAATTACAACATTAAGGCCAACGATATTTTAGGTAATTATAAAAGAAGAAAGTTTCACATCTCAGTAGGTGATGAACTTCCTGCAGGTATTATTAAACTGGCGAAGGTTTTTGTTGCTAAAAAACGAAAACTGAAAGTTGGAGATAAAATGGCAGGGCGTCATGGTAACAAGGGTATTGTGGCAAATATAGTTCGCCAAGAAGATATGCCATTCCTAGAAGATGGAACACCAGTAGATATTGTTCTTAACCCACTTGGGGTACCTTCTCGAATGAACCTTGGACAGATTTATGAAACCGTTCTTGGTTGGGCAGGCGAGAAACTTGGAATGAAATTCTCAACACCTATTTTTGATGGTGCTACACCAGAAGAAATTAACGATTGGACAGCGAAAGCTGGTGTGCCTCAGTCAGGTAAGACTTACCTTTATGATGGTGGTACTGGAGAACGTTTCCATCAGCCAGCTACAGTTGGAGTGATATACATGCTTAAATTATCTCACATGGTTGATGATAAGATGCATGCACGTTCTATAGGTCCATATTCATTGATTACGCAACAACCTTTGGGTGGTAAAGCCCAGTTTGGTGGTCAGCGTTTTGGAGAAATGGAGGTATGGGCGCTAGAGGCATTTGGTGCATCGAATATCCTTCAAGAAATTTTAACAGTGAAATCCGATGATGTAAATGGTCGGGCAAAAGCATACGAAAGTATAGTGAAAGGCGATAATATTGGTGAACCAGGAATACCTGAGTCATTCAATGTTTTACTTCATGAACTTCGAGGTTTGTGTCTGAACGTAACAATGGATTAAGAAACTAGTAACTAACGAATTAGTATAAAAAATGGCTTTCAAAAAAGAAACACCAAGAAAACAAAGTAGTTTTAATAAAATAACGATTTCACTTTCTTCTCCAGAAATCATTCTAGAGAATTCAAGTGGTGAGGTTTTGAAACCAGAGACGATCAACTACAGAACGTACAAACCAGAAAGAGATGGTTTATTCTGTGAAAGAATCTTTGGCCCTGTAAAAGACTTCGAATGTCACTGTGGTAAATACAAAAGAATCCGATACAAAGGAATCGTTTGTGACCGCTGTGGTGTTGAGGTTACAGAGAAGAAAGTGCGAAGAGAGCGTATGGGACACATTGCATTAGTGGTTCCTGTTGCACATATTTGGTACTTTAGATCATTGCCTAACAAAATCGGTTATTTATTAGGTCTTCCAACGAAGAAACTTGACCAAATTATTTATTATGAGCGTTATGTTGTCATCCAAAGTGGTGCATCAAATGAGCTGCCAGAGGTTGAGTTGAATAAAATGGATTTTTTAACTGAAGAAGAATATCTTGATATTTTAGATGCGCTTCCGAAAGAAAACCAATATCTGGATGATACAGATCCTAATAAATTCATTGCAAAAATGGGTGCTGAAGCAATTCACGACCTATTAAAGTCATTGAACCTTGAGGAAATGTCTTATCATCTTCGTGATCTTGCAGAAAATGAAACTTCTGTTCAAAGAAAGAATGAGGCGCTAAAAAGACTTCAAGTCGTTGAGGCGATGAAGGATTCTCAAACAAGAGTCGAGAATCGTCCGGAATGGATGATTGTAAAGGTAGTGCCCGTAATTCCACCAGAGTTAAGACCACTTGTTCCACTTGATGGTGGTAGGTTTGCAACTTCGGATTTAAATGATTTATACAGGAGAGTAATTATAAGAAACAATCGACTTAAGAGACTGATTGAGATAAAGGCTCCAGAAGTGATTTTGAGAAATGAAAAACGAATGCTTCAGGAATCTGTAGATTCACTATTTGACAACTCTCGTAAGTCGAGTGCGGTTAAAACAGAATCAAACAGGGCTCTAAAATCTCTTTCTGACTCATTGAAAGGAAAGCAAGGTCGTTTCAGACAAAACCTTCTTGGTAAGCGTGTTGACTACTCTGCACGTTCTGTAATTGTTGTTGGTCCAAATCTCAAACTTCATGAATGTGGTCTTCCTAAAGGAATGGCTGCGGAGTTATACAAGCCATTTATCATTCGTAAAATGATAGAGAGAGGTATCGTGAAAACGGTAAAGTCAGCCAAGAAAATTGTAGATAAGAAAGAACCTGTAGTATGGGATATTCTTGAGAATATATTGAAAGGGCACCCTGTTCTATTAAACAGAGCCCCTACACTTCACAGGTTGGGTATACAAGCTTTTCAACCGAAGCTTATAGAGGGTAAAGCGATTCGTTTACACCCATTGGTGACGACCGCATTTAACGCCGATTTTGATGGTGACCAGATGGCGGTTCACCTTCCTTTAGGTAACGCAGCAATACTTGAGGCACAAATGTTAATGTTAGCCTCTCATAATATTTTGAATCCTGCGAACGGCGCACCAATTGCTGTACCATCTCAGGATATGGTTCTTGGATTGTATTACATTACCAAAGAGAAGAAATCACTTAAGGATGATGTAGTTAAGGGAGAGGACGGGATTTTCTATTCTCCTGCCGAGGTTATCATTGCATATAACGAAGAGAAACTTGACTTACATGCAAAAATTAAAGTAAAAACTGAAGACTTAAATGAAGCAGGTGAATCCGAGTTGAGACTAATTGAGACGACTTGTGGTCGTGTTATATTTAATGAGCACGTTCCTCAGGAAGCCGGTTTTATCAATGAAGTTTTGACAAAGAAAGCGCTTAGAGATATTATAGGTGGTGTTCTCAAGATTTCTGGTACTTCTAGAACTGCACAGTTCCTTGATGATATTAAAGAACTTGGTTATACAATGGCCTTTAAAGGTGGACTATCCTTTAACCTTGATGATATTATCATTCCAAAAGAAAAAGTAGAACTTGTGGACAAAGCAGAGACACAAGTAAAAGAAGTCATGATGAATTACAACATGGGTCTTATTACAAACAATGAGAGATACAATCAAATCATTGATGTTTGGACACATACAAATTCAAGATTGACACATACCTTAATGGATCAGCTTAAAACAGATAGACAAGGATTTAACTCTATCTACATGATGTTTGACTCTGGTGCAAGGGGTTCTAAGGAACAAATCCGTCAGCTTTCTGGTATGCGTGGATTGATGGCTAAACCTCAAAAGTCTGGTGCATCTGTTCAAGAGATTATTGAAAATCCAATTCTTTCAAATTTCAAAGAAGGTCTTTCGATTCTTGAATACTTTATTTCAACGCACGGTGCACGTAAAGGTCTGGCCGATACAGCACTTAAAACAGCTGATGCAGGTTACTTGACAAGACGACTTGTCGATGTCGCACAAGATGTTGTTATTAATTCAGAAGATTGTGGTACGCTGAGAGGAATCGTAGCTACGGCTCTTAAGAAAAATGACGAAATCGTTGAGCCTTTATACGATAGAATTTTAGGAAGAACTTCCGTTCATGACATTTACGTTCCAGAATCAGACGATCTTATCGTTGCTGCTGGTGATGTTATTTCTGAGGATGTTGCAGAGAAAATTCAAGAGGTAGATATTGATGAAGTCGAAATCCGATCCGTTTTAACTTGCGAAATGAGAAGAGGCGTTTGTTCTAAATGTTATGGAAGAAACCTCTCAAATCATAGATTGGCGCAACGAGGAGACTCTGTTGGTGTTGTCGCTGCACAATCCATCGGTGAACCAGGAACTCAACTTACGTTAAGAACCTTCCACGTTGGGGGTACGGCCTCAAACATTGCAGATGTTTCAGACATCAAAGCGAAAGGAAATGGTTTGTTAGAGATAGATGAATTGAGAACCATTGAGAAAAAAGGTGATGATGGTAATACCAAAGTAATTGTTGTTGGACGATCTGCTGAGTTAAAGATCACCGATGAGAAAACAGGGATTGTTATTATGAATACCAATATTCCTTATGGTTCCGAACTTCTCGTCAAAGCAAAAACGAAACTTAAAAAGGGTGATGTGATTTGTAAATGGGATCCATATAACGCACTGATTATATCAGAGGTGAAAGGTACTGTTGTCTTTGAACATATTGAAGAAGGAATCACATATCGTGAAGAAGTGGATGAACAAACTGGATTTACTGAAAAAGTAATTACAGAAACAAAAGACAAAAAGAAAACACCCGCAATTCATATAATTGATTCAAAATCAAAAGAGATTTTGAGAGAATACTCAATACCTGTTAATTCTCATATATCTGTTAAGGAAGGAGACAAACTCGAAGCAGGTCACATCTTGGTAAAGATACCAAGAATGGCGGGTAAAACTGGTGATATTACCGGTGGGCTTCCAAGAGTAACCGAGTTGTTCGAAGCGAGGAACCCATCAAATCCCGCAGTTGTATCTGCTATTGACGGTACGGCTGATTATGGTAATATCAAAAGAGGTAACCGTGAAATTATAATAACACCAAAGGTTGGTGCTGTTCACAAATACCTTGTTCCACTTTCTAAGCATATTTTAGTTCAAAAGAATGATTATGTTCGTGCTGGTCAACCATTATCTGATGGAGCAATTACGCCAAGAGATATACTCAATATTGAAGGTCCTACAAAAGTGCAGGAGTACATTGTAAATGAAATTCAAGAAGTATATCGATTACAAGGTGTTAAGATTAATGACAAGCACTTCGAAGTTATTGTACGTCAAATGATGCTCAAAGCTGAGATTATAGATTCAGGCGATACAAAGTTCCTAGAAGGACAGTCAGTTCATAAAGCGGATATCATGGAAGAAAATGATGCGTTATTTGGAATGATGTTCGTTCAAGAAGTAGGTGACTCTGTTGAATTGAAGAAAGGTCAGCTTGTTTCTGTAAGAAGATTGCGTGATGAAAATGCGAAACTAAAGAGAGAAGACAAGGCGATTGTTGAGGCTCGTGATGCTAAAGCGGCAACATCTAAACCATTATTACAAGGAATAACAAGAGCGTCACTTCAAACTCAGTCCTTTATCTCGGCTGCTTCCTTCCAGGAAACAACCAAGGTGCTGAATGAAGCTGCGATTTCAGGAAAAGAAGATCATTTACTTGGTCTGAAAGAGAATGTGATTGTGGGGCACTTAATTCCTGCTGGAACAGGTGTGCGCAAATTCCAAAAAATGCTAGTTGGATCTGCCGAAGCTTTAGAATCCTTAAAGGAAGAGGCCAAAGCTGAATAAGCAAAAGACTAAAAATACAAAGGGAGCCGTAAGTCTCCCTTTTTTTATGCAATCTTACCCCAGTCTGGTTTATTGGCAAGAATAAGCTCTATGGTCTTTAGTATTCGAATATTTTCAGGTTTAGTGAAATTAGGATCATTATTAATAAGTTTTCTGGCTGCTTCTCGGGCCATGGATACAATTGCGCCGTCCTTCCTTAGGTCAGATATTTTTAAATCAAGTTCGCCACTTTGCTGAGTGCCCATTAAGTCTCCAGGCCCCCGAAGCTGAAGGTCAACTTCTGCAATGTCGAATCCGTCGTTTGAATTAACCATTGTTTGCATTCTTTTCTTTGATTCTCTTGAAAGCTCAAGTTTAGTCATTAGAATACAGAATGATTGTTCTCCACCACGCCCTACACGCCCGCGTAGCTGATGTAACTGAGATAAACCGAACCGCTCTGCACTTTCGATGATCATCATAGTCGCATTTGGAACATTTACGCCAACCTCAATTACAGTAGTTGCGACCATGATTTGCGTTTCTCCTTTGATGAAGCGTTGCATTTCAAATTCTTTCTCATCGCTTTTCATTTGTCCGTGGACGATACTTACTTTAAATTCTGGCAAAGGAAAGGCTCTTGTAACCGCTTCATAACCATCCATTAGGTTATGAAAGTCTAGTTTTTCAGACTCCTGTATGAGTGGAAAGACCATATAAACTTGACGCCCTTTATCAATTTGTTTTTGTACAAATTCAAAAACTTGAAGACGGTTTTTTTCAAAGCGATGAAATGTTTGTATTTCTTTTCTGCCAGGAGGCAATTCGTCAATTACGGAAACCTCAAGATCTCCGTAAAATGTCATTGCTAGTGTCCTGGGAATAGGTGTCGCTGTCATAATGAGGATATGTGGAGGTTGTACGTTTTTTTTCCACATTTTTGAACGTTGCGCAACACCAAACCTGTGTTGTTCATCAATAACAACTAATCCAATGTTTTTAAATTGAACTGTGTCCTCAAGAAGTGCATGGGTACCAACTAGTAAATGAACAGAGCCATCAAGTAACCCTTTGTGTATTTCAGTACGCTTGGCTTTTTTTGTCGAACCTGTAAGTAATTCAATTTTAATAGGTAAGCCGGCTGTGAACTCTTTTAAGGTTTCAAAGTGTTGGTTGGCTAAGATCTCAGTTGGTGCCATTATTGCACTTTGATAATTATTACCTATTGTGATTAGCATTGAAATCAGTGCAACTAAAGTTTTACCACTTCCCACATCGCCTTGAAGAAGTCTGTTCATATGCATGCCGCTTAAAAAGTCTTTTCTAATTTCTTTGACGACACGTTTTTGAGCACCAGTTAGTTCAAATGGAAGGTGCTTGTCATAAAAGGAGGAGAATAATGTACCAATTTCATTGAAAATAAATCCTTTGTGTCGCGCAGAGCTAAGCTTTTTTCGAATGAGTAGTTCCAGTTGAAGATAAAACAGTTCTTCGAATTTCAATCGAATACGCGCAGCTTGAATATCAGCTTGATTGGCTGGTTGGTGTACTTTAACTAGCGCCTCTTTTTTTGATAAGAGTCTATTATCGGTGCAGATATCATTTGAAAGTGTTTCTGGAAAAGACGGTCCAATTTGAGGTATTATTAACGCAATTAACTTTTCTATGCCTTTGGAATTTAATCCTTTAGAACTTAGTTTTTCTGTACTAGGGTAGAGTGGAAAAAAACCAGTTCTTACGTTTTGGCTCGAAGCTAGAGTCATTTCGGGGTGAGGAATTGACCATTTTTGGGCGTATACTTTCGCTTTTCCAAAAATGTGATACACTTCATTAACCTTTAGGTTGTCTTTGATCCATTTGCCGCCTTGAAACCAAACCAATTCAATATAACCAGTATCGTCTCCGAATCGTGCAGATAGTTTCTTATACCGACCTTTTCCAGATTCTCTAATCTGATCAATTTTCCCTCTCAGTAAAACATGATTATCGGTGTATTGTATCTCCTTTATTTTCGTAAAAGAAGTTCGGTCAACATATCTGTAAGGGAAATGAAAGAGCAAGTCGCCATAGGTTTGTATGCCAAGCTCTTTTTTGAGTAAAATGGCTTTTTGAGGACCAACACCCTTTAAATATTCAATAGGAGTCGCAGCCAAATCGTTCATCAGGAAAGTTTAGTTTTTAATGTTTCCAGATTCCCATTTTATTGAACTTATCAACTCTTTGGTTGATGCGCTCTTCAGGATCAATAGTTTCTAGTTCTTGTACTGCTTTCTTGATGTATTTTTTTACACGCTCAAAAATGAGGTGTTCCGAACGGTGGGCTCCGTCGATGGGCTCTTTAATGACATCGTCAACGAGCTTATTTTTGGTCATATCTTTTGAGGTGAGTTTCAGAGCATCAGCAGCTTTTTCCTTGAACTCCCATGAACGCCATAGAATAGATGAGCAAGATTCCGGTGATATTACCGAATACCAGGTATTTTCTAGCATTACTACCTTGTCGCCAACACCAATACCTAGGGCTCCTCCTGAAGCACCTTCGCCAATAATAATACAGATGACAGGGACTTTTAAACGCATCATTTCATAGATATTTCGCGCAATGGCTTCCCCTTGACCTCTTTCCTCTGCTTCAAGACCAGGAAAGGCACCTGGAGTATCAATGAAGGTAACTATGGGTTTGTTGAATTTCTCTGCAAGCTTCATGAGTCGAAGAGCTTTTCTGTATCCTTCAGGGTTTGGCATTCCAAAATTCCTGTATTGTCTCATTTTAGTATTGACACCTTTTTGCTGACCAATAAACATTACAGTTTTTCCATCAACCAATCCGAACCCACCTACCATGGCTTTGTCATCCTTGACGTTTCTGTCGCCATGAAGCTCAATGAACTTGCCTTCTGTAATAGCGTTAACATACGCTAATGTATATGGTCGCTCTGGATGTCTTGAAAGTTGTACCCTCTGCCAAGGTGTGAGGTTGGTGAATATTTCTTTGGTTTTCTTTTTAAGCTTTTGCTCGAGTTCTTGAATTTTATCAGTCATATCGAGATCTGAAGTGTCCCCAATTTCTTTGGTTTTTTCAATTTGCTCTTCAATCGCCTTTATAGGCTCTTCAAAATCTAAGTAAATACTCATATATCAGTGAATTTTTATCAAAACAAAGGTATTAAAAAGTTTGATTTAATGGTTGATTTACCCACATTCTCAGCGGGTATAATTCCATGTGCTAAAAGCAAAGCTCCATTTATCTTTGAGCTTTCTTTTAACGTCATCTGCTAAGGGCGTGAATTTGTTTTTTTTATAACCTTTATTTTTATTCACATATTGTTCGAAAAATGGCAATGCTTTCTCAAAGTCAGCTATGTTTAATTCTGAATAAATATGTTTCAAGGTGTGAATTGGATCCTTCGATAATTCAGTAAAGGAAACTTCACATAATTGTGATTTGGGAATAGCATTCCGTTCTTTAATGAATTTTTTCATTACCAACTCGTAACTATTTATGACTGTTTCAGAAATTGCGTTTTGTGAGTATTCCTGAAGAAATTGTGATTTTATTGTCGTGTTGTAAAGGTGAACTGTCGATTGGTAAACCTCATATGGATTGCGATGAATGAATATAAATTTAGCTTCGGGATAGAGTTCTTTTAATACTGTTATTCTTCCAGTATTGTGTGGGTTTTTTAAAAGTAATGTTCTTTTTATCCCATTATAAAATGCAATTTCTTGAAGCATTCGGTTGTATGTTTTTTTCCATTTATTTAATGAAGATTTTGTTGTCTTAAACAAGTGAAATTCCGTAAAGTAACTCTGGTTTTTTGGGAAGAAAAATGAGTGCATGGCACTTCTATGTGTCAAATTCGTTAAGCAATGTTCTTCCTCTGTTGGAGCAGCTGCGTTAATGAGAACATTGTCTTGAGGTCTTGTTTTAGGCATGAGCTTATTGAGTAGGGGCCGCATTGTTTTTTTTGAAATTAAAGCGACGCGAAAAAAGAAAGCTTGAAAGGCTTCGAGATGCGAAAATTGTGGGTCTTGCGAAAGCAGGTAGTGAAGGTGGGTCGTTCCGCTTCTCCAGTGCCCAATTACAAAAACTGGCGGTTTCTTTTTGAAATCTATTTTCTGAATTTTTCTATTGAAATACAGATACTGTAACCATCTAAAAGGCGCACTTATAATGGTAAAGAACAAAATCTTAAAGCACATGCGTTTGGATACAATACTTTTTCTATTTACGCGCCAAAGCCTCCATAAAACGCTTAAACTTGATATATATAATTGATGCTCTTTAATCGTTTTTTGGGACATGGTATTCTTTATGTATTTAAGTCATTCATTAGACTTCAGTATCTTCACGATTTTTTTCCCTTAGCGGTTTGTTTGGTTTTATTTTTTTTGAAATAGCAAAAATGAAAATAAATACACTCAGGAATGCAGCGCTTCTCCCCAGAATATCTCCATATCTCGCGAAGGCCGTCAGTTTGCTCATGAGTGGGACGTCAGCAGAAATTACATCAGGATGCCACCATTTAGTTTCTGATACTATTGCGCCGTTGGATGAGATTACGCCGCTTTTCCCTGTATTCGCGGATCGAATAAGCCATTTTCTGTTCTCGATAGCACGCAGTCTTGCAAAGCTAAAATGTTGCTTGTATCCTGGAGTGTCTTCCCACCATCCATCATTTGTAATTACGCATAGCAGTTTGGCTCCAAGTCTTGATTGTTCAGCTACAAACTCACTAAAAACAGATTCATAGCATACAATTGGGGCGATAGACCCAAAAGGTGTATTCATTATTTTAACGCGCTCTTCCTTGCCTAGAGAACCAATGATGCCTCCGTTATCCACGGCAAGTTCCTCAAAGAATGGAACGTATTTGGAGTAAGGCACTTGCTCTACGCCTGCAACAAGCTTTGATTTATGAACAAATGTCGTTGCGGAGTCCGGCCTTAGCATCAAGCTTGAATTATAGTATTCTATAAAACGGCCGTCTTCTAATTTTCTAGAGCTTTTAGATTGTCTTTTATCAAAAGTTTTTAGTGTAGATGCACCAATGAGCAGGTTGGTATTCCACGTTGAAATACTATCTCTATACATAGGGTAGATAGACAATGCTTCTAATTCTGATTCGTCAAAGCTTGCGCTAATAGCGGTTTCAGGTGCAATAACGAGTTGTGTATTTGCATTAACTTTTTGTGAAGCTAGTTTTAATATGCTTGTATTTTGTTCTTTAAAAGTGGAGTAATCAAATTTTTGATTGTACGGATCGATATTGGGTTGAACAATTATTGTATTGATCATTTGTTTATTCTTTTCCTGCTTGATTTGGTTTCGGTGTTGAAACCCTACAAAAATCGAGACAGCTATTGGAAGAAGTATTGCAATGGAAACAGTAATTATTGCTCCGCGAAAATTTTGTTTCTTTTTCCATGAACGATAGGCTAAATAGCAAAGTACATTCACTGTAATTACCCATAGTGAGCCGCCTGAAACACCAGTGTATTCATACCATTGAATCCAGCTTGTTCGTATTGAAAAGGTATTACCAAGTGTAAGCCAAGGGTGGGCAAACTCCCAATGATTATGCAAGTACTCTAGACCTAGCCAATAA
Organism: Crocinitomicaceae bacterium; assembly: GCA_029251865.1. Classification (GTDB taxonomy): domain Bacteria; phylum Bacteroidota; class Bacteroidia; order Flavobacteriales_D; family Crocinitomicaceae; genus UBA952. Next base: position 35,398 of record JAQXCN010000058.1, read on the forward strand.
AAAGGGAGGGCCAAATAACCTTCCTTGCTGCCGACATACTTTCTCGTTAAATGAAAAGCTTGAAAGCAAATCGTCATTATTACTGAATTGAATAAAAACGCAAAAATAGCCCCGCCTAGACTTGCATTAATAAGCCACCATGAGGTGCCAATATTAAAAATTAGAAAACATATTAAAGAATATAGTAAAATTGTCCAAGAAGAAGATTTCGATTGGTTAATGGATGCCTCTAAGGAAAGAAGGGGAACAAATCCTATGAAAATGAGTGGTGTGATGCTTCCCGTGAAGGGGAAAGCTAAGAAAAGCATCATTCCTCCGAATGCTGCTCCTATGAATCGCTGTTTTTTATTCAACATCTTTTACAAATATAGTTTCTAGAAAACAAAAAAGGCCGACAAGTGTCGGCCTTTCAAATTCATTTGAAGGTTTTAAGCTTCAGCTTCAACTTCTAAAGGAACTACAGAAACAAATGAACGATTGTTCTTTTTCTTTTTGAATTCAACCAATCCATCTTCCAATGCATAAAGCGTATGGTCTTTTCCAATGCCTACATTATCTCCTGGATGATGCTGTGTGCCTCTTTGACGAACAATTATGTTTCCTGCGATAGCAGCTTGCCCACCAAATATCTTAACACCTAATCTCTTACTTTGCGATTCACGTCCGTTTTTCGAACTACCGACTCCTTTCTTATGTGCCATTTTCTTTTATTTTATGCTTCCTTCGCTTTCGCTGGTTGCTTCTTAACTTTAATTCCAGTGATAGACAATTCCGTGAAAGATTGTCTGTGACCATTTTTCTTCTTGTAGCCTTTTCTACGTTTTTTCTTGAAAACAATTACTTTGTCTCCTTTTACGTGGGTTTCTACTTTTGCGGTGACTTTTGCACCTTCTACAGCCGGGGCGCCAACGTTTACATTTCCATTATCGTCGATTAATAAAACGTTATCAAACTCAACTTTTGAGCCTTCTTTCGCTTCTAGACGATGAACGTAAACCTTCTGGTCTTTTTGCACTTTAAATTGCTGCCCTGCTATCTCTACTATTGCGTACATAACAATGATTACATTATAAGTTATCCAAAATTGGACGACAAAGATACTATTTTCTTCTAATGCATCAAAATTATTCGCGTGAAATCACGCATAGATTTAGTGCTTTTTGGAATTGGCTATAAAAACCCCCATTAACGCAATTAGCATACCTCCAATCTGAGGGCCATTTATACGTTCATTAAAGAATAATCCGATGATGACTGCTACGATGGGTATGAAGTATGTTACGGAGCTCGCGAATAGTGCGGATGTGTTCTTAATAATAGTATTGAAAATGAACAGTGCTAGGGCTGTTCCGATTAAAGAAAGGATCAGTATTGAGCCGAATCCATTTCTTACATCTTCGGTGTTTTTGAATACAGAGAGCGTATCTTCTAAAAAAAATAATCCAATAGCTGGGATTAACAATAAAAGAAAGGCCACGGAAGCAATATCGAGGGATTTATAATGCGAGAGTTTGTAGCGAATTACGCTCAAACTGATAGCATAACACAATGTTGCGCAAACGACACTTATAATGTGGCTCCATTCTCCACTCAAAGAGTTTTGTTTCCCGAAGTAAATCAGAGCGGTAACGCCCAAGAGACCAATAAAAGCGCCTGTGAATTGCCTGGCTGAGATTTGATCATTAAAAATAATTAGTGCAATGAAAATAGTGAAAATGGGAGTTGTACTATTCAGCATTCCAGCCAAGCCAGAGGTGATTCCAGTCTCTGCGTATGTAAATAGGAATGCGGGTAATAAATTCCCACACAGTGCCACAATTACAAACGAAAATAAGTCTTTTTTGAAGTTTACTTTCCGAATGGCGAAAAGCCCAAATGGAAGTAGAGCAATGCTTGCAATGAGTATTCTTAGCGTCGCCACCTGATTTGAAGAAAAAATTGAAGCGCCTTCGTCGTTATACATTGCTGTTTTCATCAAAATGAACGAGCTCCCCCAAATTAAGGAGAGTAGAAGGAGTAGAAGCCAGTATTTCGCTGAGATTTTCACCCTGCAAAATTAAGGAAATTACAATCTCTTAAAAATAAGGACGTAAAATAAAGTTATCCACTTTTTACCACTTTTGTAATTTATACGTAAATCTTTGTTTAGTATGGATTAAGGGTGTAATTTTGAAACAAAAAAATCAAACAAGCGTTATAAGTTATTAACAATTTGATTATCGGTGGTAAAAAGTGGTAAAATTCCATTATTTTTACTCATAGTTTCGTTATGGCTGGATTAGTAGGAGAATTTGAGGTAAAGTTAGATAGCAAGGGTAGATTTCTATTCCCTTCAGGTCTAAGGAAGCAGTTGGCTCCGACTGCCCAGCGTGATTTTATGTTAAACAAAGGTTTTGAGGATTGTCTTACGCTTTATCCCATTATGGATTGGGAGAAAATGAGTGAGCGATTATCTCAGATGAACTTGTTTAAACCGAAGAATCGAATGTTTTATCGTTTGTTTCATCAAGGCGCAAAACAAATTGCACTTGATAACGCAGGTCGTGTTTTAATACCGACAGCTCATGCTGAGAGAATTGGCTTAGGGCAAGAGGTGATGCTTATTGCATACAATGACCGCGTTGAAATATGGGATAAATCCAAGTACTTCAGCATGATTGAAGAGAACATAACGGACTTTGCAGAATTAGCAAATGAAGTAATGGGAGACTTGGATGAATCAACAGAATAATAAATACCACATACCGGTTCTGCGTGATGCTTGCATTGAGGGGTTAGATATTAACCCTGACGGCATTTATGTTGATGTTACTTTCGGTGGCGGTGGGCATTCAAGAGTTATTTATGATAAGCTCTCTTCCAAAGGGGCTCTTTATGCATTGGATCAAGACGAAGATGCTTTACGGAATGTTTGGGATGCGCCGAATTTTCATTTTATTCAATCCAACTTTTCTTTTCTTTCAAATCAACTAAGGCTTAAGGGGGTTACTCGGGTTGATGGGATACTCGCAGATTTAGGTGTGTCCTCTCATCAGTTTGATGAAGGAGCTCGCGGTTTTTCAATACGAAATGAGGGGGCTTTAGATATGCGAATGAATGCTTCTGCTTCTCGAAATGCAGCTGATATACTTAATGATTGTGAAGAGGAAGAATTGGTTTCAATTTTCCGGAAGTATGGAGAGATAAGGAACGCGAAAAAATTAGCTTATGAACTCGTTAAATACCGCCAATCTGGGCAGTTAAGCACAACTCAGGAATTCATCAAGTTTCTGTCTGGTTTTGCCCCGAAATTCAAAGAAAACAGGTATTACGCTCAGGTCTTTCAAGCGGTAAGAATCGAGGTGAACCAGGAGATAAAAGTACTTGAGGACTTGCTCATACAGTCAGAAAAGATAATTGCTCCTGAGGGTAGATTGGTTGTTCTGTCTTATCACTCATTAGAGGATAGGCTTGTGAAAAATTTTCTAAAGAAGGGAAATCTAGAAGGTCAGCTTGAAAAAGATTTTTTTGGTAATCCAATTAAGCCCTTTTCAGAAGTGACAAGAAAGCCGGTAATACCAAGTGAAGATGAAATCAAATTGAATTCTCGTGCGCGAAGTGCGAAGTTAAGAATAGGAGAACGAAATGGCTAAAAAGAAAATCACTTCTCAGTCAGATCGAAACGTGCGAAAAAAGCCTAACGCATTAACGCAAATATTAAACGGAGAGTTTTTAACGAAATCGTTTGTCCTTAATAATTTACCATTCATATTTTTTGGTCTATTTCTACTGATCTTATTTGTCTCTAAAGGCTACTATGTCAAGCAAATCAATGATGATATAAAGGAGACGGAGTTAGAGGTTAATCAGAATGCAGCTGAATTTCTTGAAGTAAAGTCCTCTTTTGAGGCGAAAACCAAAAGGCAAGATCTAATTGAAAAACTTGGGGATAGAAACTTGAAAGAGTCCTTGAATGCAACTAAAGTAATACGAATTAAACCTTCTAGAAATGACAGATAAAGGAAAGAAGGCGACAAGAAATAGGTCCTATTTTATTTTCTATGTTTTCGTAGTCGTTATGTTTACGATAATATATACTGTAGCTTCTATACAACTCTCTGATTTAGAGTCTGGTTTGATGCCAGGGGATCGTAAAATCCCAGAAAGAATTGTACTCGATGAGCCCACTCCAGGAGATGTTCTGGATAAAGATTTGAATCCACTAGTTACTACTGTTTCTTATTACGATGTATTTATGGATCCAGTTGTTGTAGAGGCATCGCTTTTTGAATCAAAAGTAGATTCTTTGGCGGTAGGGATAAATAATCTTTTTCATAACAAGAGTGCAGCAGAAATTTCCAAGCAGCTGCGTGCTGCTCGTGAAAAAGGGAACAGGTATGTGAAGATTCAAAAGCAAGTGACAAATGAGCAACGAAAGTTGTTAAGAGCATTGCCAATATTTAAGGAAGGTACGTTTAAGGGAGGCATTATTGATGGTAAAGAAACCTCTGTCCGAAAAAAACCTAAAGGAAAGCTTGCGGAAAGAACACTTGGATACTACAGAAAAGATGGTGATAAAGAAATTGCAGTTGGCGTAGAAGGGGCGTTTCATAAATATCTCGTAGGCACTGCCGGTAAGCAAATTCAGCAGAGGCTTGCAAATGGCTGGCGAAATACTGGTGTGATTGTGCAAGAGTCCGTACCGGGTTCGGATGTCGTAACAACAATAGATTCCGATATTCAAGAGGTCGCACAGTCTGAATTAGAGAAACAGCTGGTGACTATGGATGCGCCTGAAGGATGTGTTATTGTGATGGAAGTGGCTACTGGATATGTTCGTGCAATTTCAAATTTGAGAAGAAATTCAGACAGTTCTTATTCTGAGTCTTTTAATTATGCAATTGGCCGAAATTCTCCTCCTGGATCTACCTTCAAACTTGCCGCTTTAATGGCTGCTTTGGAAGATGGCAAGCTAACTCTAGACACAGAGGTGAATGCCACTGGTGAATATCGTTTTAAAGGGTCAAAGAAATCATTATTCGACTCGAATTACGGTCATGGCTACGGCAAAATCTCTTTAAAACGGGCTTTCGAGGTTTCTTCAAATGTTATTGCGCCAACCATTCATGATGTGTATAAATCGAACCCGAATCAATTTCTTTTAAGGCTTGAGAAGTTCGGATTGACTAAACCTCTGGGTATTTCACTTTCAGGTGAACCAAGTCCAAAAGTTTCAAGACCAGGTTCTAAAATATGGTCTGGTATTTCTATTCCGTATATGTCAATTGGTTACGAGTTAGAACAAACTCCATTGCAAACTTTAAATCTTTACAATTCTGTGGCTAATAATGGAAGAATGATGCAGCCTCAGTTCGTACAAGAGGTTAGAAATGGTAGTAAAGTAGTTCGTTCTTTTCCGCCTGTTGCGCTTGATGAAAAAATTTGCTCAATGTCCACCATTAATAAGGTTAAAAGTTGCCTCGTAGGTGTAATGGAAGATGGAACCGGAAAAGACTTAAAAAGTGTTGAATTTAAAATTGCTGGTAAAACAGGAACGGTAAAAATATTATCGAAATCTAGGGAGTTCTTGGATAGGTCTGAGTCTGAATATCAAGCCTCATTTTGCGGATTTTTCCCAGCAGACAAACCATTGTATTCATGCATAGTAGTCATCTATAAGCCTAAGAAATATATCTATGGAGCAAAGGTTTCTGGGACGGTTTTCGCAGCTGTAGCAAATAAGGTTTTTGCTTCAAACTTAAAATATCATGATGCGGTCAATGAGTCTTCAGAAAAATCAAACAGTTTGCCTAGAATCAAAGCAGGAAACAAAGCAGATGCGTCAAATGTACTCGCGAGCCTCGGGTACGACCATAATGTAGAAGGCGGAGGTGCCTGGATTGGTGAGGTAAAACCAAACAAAGAGATTCATCTTGTTCCACGAAAAATTAAAAGTAAAGTTGTGCCTAGTGTCTCGGGAATGACGGCAAAAGACGCTGTTTTTCTATTAGAGAGGATGGGGCTTATTGTGGAGCTAAAAGGTTTTGGTAAAGTAGTTTATCAATCTATTCCTGAGGGAACGGATTTAGACAAGGGTAGGTTAATCAAATTGACGCTTAAGAATATATGAAGGCTTTAGAAAATTTGCTGGATGGTTTAAAATATCAATGTATAATTGGTGAACCATCAAGGGTTATGATTCAGGCAGTTGAATTTGACTCTCGTGTGGCGAATACAGGTGCTTTATTCGTTGCGGTTAAGGGATTTTCGCAGGACGGCCATGACTACCTCCAGTCAGCTTATGATGCGGGTTGTCGTTGTTTTATTGTTGATCGTAAAGTTGATTTTCAGTTCGACGACATATGCTTGGTTCAAGTTGTGGATTCGAGTGAAGCTTTAGCTTTAGTTGCGGCAAATTATTTTGGTGAGCCTTCGAAGGAACTAAAACTCATTGGTATCACTGGGACAAATGGTAAAACGACTTGTGCCACCTTAATGTATGATTTATTTTGTGGTTTAGGGTACAAAACGGGATTGCTATCCACTGTTGTCAATAAGATTGGTAAAGAGTTAGTCCCAGCAACACATACAACGCCAAATCCAGTCGCTTTGAATGCGCTTTTACGTGACATGGTTAATGCAGGTTGTTCACATTGTTTTATGGAGGTTAGTTCACATGCAATCGATCAAAATAGAACATTCGGGCTTTATTTCGAGGGGGGTGTGTTTACCAATATTTCACACGATCATCTAGATTACCACAAGACTTTTTCGGCATATATAAAAGCAAAAAAACAATTTTTTGACCGTTTACCTCTGGCGTCATTCGCGCTTGTAAATACGGATGATAAGAATGGGTTAATTATGCTTCAAAACACGAATGCGAAAAGACGTCACTATGCGCTTAAAACCCCAGCAGATTACAAGGCAAAAGTAATAGAAAATGCATTGTCAGGCTTAATCCTTGATCTTGATGGAACCGAGTTTTATTCTAGACTTATAGGTCGCTTTAATGCGTATAATCTATTGGCTGTGTATGCTGTAGCAATGCTTCTTAATGAAGACAAAATTGAGACTCTTGGTGTTTTAAGTAACCTGAAGTCCGTAGAGGGTAGATTTCAGTATTTAAAAACCCAAAATGGACCTACAACGATTGTGGATTATGCGCATACACCAGATGCTCTTCTCAATGTAATTGATACCATAATGGCCATAAAAAAGCAGAAATCGAGGTTGATAACGATTGTTGGGTGCGGTGGGGATAGAGATAAAGACAAGAGGCCTGTTATGGCCTCGATCGCGGGTGCGAAAAGCGATGAATTGATTTTGACTTCTGACAATCCGAGAAGTGAAGATCCCGAACAAATTCTAAAGGATATGCAAGCAGGTCTTACGAGCGATCAATTGGATACCGCATTTACCATACCCAATAGACGTGACGCTATTAAGCTTGCTGTTAAGCTTGCGGATGAGCATGATGTGATATTAATCGCAGGAAAAGGACATGAAAAATATCAGGAAATAAAAGGGATCAAACATGATTTTGATGATTATAAAATTGCAAGTGAATTTACAAACCAAATGAAGAACTAATGCTGTACTATCTTTTTGAATTATTGGATAAATATAATATGCCCGGTGCTGGACTCTTTAGTTACATCTCTTTTAGATCGGCATTGGCTCTTATTTCTTCATTAATTATCTCGATTGTTTTTGGGAAACGTATTATCGCACGTCTTCAGCGGCAACAAATAGGGGAAACTGTTCGTGATCTTGGACTTGCTGGTCAGATTGAAAAAACAGGAACACCGACCATGGGAGGGCTTATCATCTTGGGTGCTATTTTGATACCTACGCTGCTTTTTGCCCGACTGGAAAATGTATATGTAATTACAATGCTTCTAGCCACAGTTTGGCTTGGGATGATTGGTTTTATTGATGATTACATCAAGGTATTTAAAAAGAATAAAGAAGGACTTAAAGGAAGGTTTAAGGTTATTGGTCAAATTGGAGTAGGTCTGATTGTAGGATCTGTACTTTATTTTTCTGATGATGTTGTTGTCCATAAGCGCGTTGCAAGTGATTATAAATTAAAGGCCAATGAAAAGTTAGTAAGCCACCAGCATACACAAACAGACAATCAGTCTTTCAAATGGGTTGAGACGGATGAAATGACGACAACAATACCTTTTGTCAAAGACAATGAGTTTAATTACAAATGGCTGCTTGGTGGAGATTCTTCCTACGGATGGCTGATTTTTATTCCAATAGTCATCTTTATTGTAATCGCTGTGTCAAATGGAGCAAATATGACCGACGGATTAGATGGTCTCGCTACAGGTACATCGGCAATAGTAGGAATCGCATTAGCCATTTTAGCCTACGTAAGTTCTCATGTTAATTTTTCAGATTACCTAAATGTAATGTATATCCCTTTTGCCGAGGAGTTGGTGATTTTTATTAGCGCTTTTGTCGGTGCGTGTATTGGTTTTCTTTGGTATAACTCATACCCAGCGCAAGTTTTCATGGGAGATACTGGAAGTCTAGCGATAGGAGGTATTATCGCAGTATTTGCGATTTCGATTCGGAAAGAGTTACTGATACCAGTTTTATGTGGTGTGTTCCTGATAGAAAACCTATCAGTCATGCTTCAGGTAGGCTATTTCAAATATTCAAGGAAGAGGTATGGTGAAGGTCGGCGAATTTTTAAAATGGCACCACTTCATCATCATTATCAGAAAAGTGGGTTGCATGAAGCTAAAATTGTTGCCAGATTCTGGATTCTAGCGGTACTTCTTGCAGTAGTAACTATAGTAACACTTAAGGTGCGTTAATGCGTTTAAAGAATCAAAATATCGTAATAATTGGCGGTGGCGAAAGCGGCGTGGGCGCAGCGATCCTAGCTGAAAAAATGGGTGCAAATGTTTTTGTATCCGATGCAGGGGTGCTCAAAGATGCGTATAGGTCAGAACTGCATAGTCTAAATGTCGACTATGAGGAATCCGGTCATGATTTAGACCGAATCCTCAAGGCTGATCTTGTAGTAAAATCTCCAGGTATTCCAAACACAGTTGAGGTATTGCAAAAGCTTCGGTCTAGCGGTGTTTTAATTTTTTCAGAAATAGAATTTGCCGCACAATATACGGAGGCAAAAAAGATTTGTATCACAGGTAGTAATGGGAAGACGACAACAACCATGCTCTTGTATCATATTTTTAAAAGTGCTGGTTTAGAGGTCTGTTTTGCTGGAAATGTGGGTAAGAGTTTGGCGCGTCAAGTTGCAACTTCAGAACCTGAATTCTTTATCATTGAGCTTAGCTCATTTCAACTTGATGATCTAAAAGATTTTAGGGCTGATATATCAATCTTACTAAATATTACGCCTGATCACCTCGACAGGTATGATAATAATTTAAGTCTTTACGCGGACTCAAAAATGCGAATCACTAATAATCAAAAGACTTCTGATTGGTTTATCTATAATGCTGATGACCCTATTATTAGTGAGAAAATTTCAAAGCTTCATTTGCCAATGCAAATGGCAAGCTTTTCAATAAAGTCCGCTCAAGAACTCGGCGGATATTCAATTTCGGATCAATTAATAATCAATATAAAAGAACAATTATCTATGTCCATTCATGATTTAGCTTTAAAGGGTAAGCACAATACCCAAAATTCATTAGCAGCAGGGATTGCAGCTAGAATAGTAGAAATCCGCAAGGATATCGTACGACAAAGTTTAGAAGACTTTGTAAATGTTGAACACCGTTTAGAATTTGTCGCCAAGATAAATGGCATTGAATTTATAAACGATTCAAAAGCTACTAATATTAATTCTACTTGGTTTGCTCTCGAGAGTATGGAGAAGCCGACTGTATGGATCGTTGGTGGTGTAGACAAAGGAAACGATTACAACGAGCTTATGTCATTGGTCGACGAGAAAGTGAAGGCGGTAATTTGTCTCGGAGAAAATAATGATAAAATTAAAGAAGCTTTCGCATCAAAGGTTGAGACCATTGTTGAAGCGAGAAGTGCCGTTGAGGCTGTGGCTTATGCTTATCGATTAGCACACAAGGATGAATCTGTTTTGCTTTCTCCTGCTTGTGCAAGTTTTGATTTATTTGAAAGCTATGAAGATCGAGGAAATCAATTTAAGCAAGCGGTAAGAATGCTCTAAATTTTGAAAAGGAAGAAGTCAAATATCAAGAGTCAACATACCTCGCGTATTCAAGATTCCTCTTTCGTTGGTGCCCAGCATTCAATGAAGCCTTTGGGGAAATACTTGGGTATGGACACTTTTTCTTGGCATAATCCTGACTTGAACTTATTGAATAAAACGATTCAAAATTTTCCTTTCGACATTTTATGGCTAGGGAACGAAAATGAAGTAGAATCATTTCTTGATTTTAATCCAAGGGTGGGAAGTAAAATAAAATCGATTGTTTTATGTGGGGCTGATATGAAAGATAATTGTTCTGATAAAATCATATCTGTCTCTTCAATTGTAAATGCGCTTGAGTTTGTAGATACGCTGATCTTCAAGCCTGGCATATTGTTATTGACTGCTTCCGATGCTGATTCTGAATTTAGTCTGAAGTCTTTTGAGTCTCATGTTTTAAAATCACAGATACGAAAATGAGAGATCAACTAAGACATTTGAAAGGGGATTCTGTAATGTGGATGATCGTCATATTATTAATGTCATTTTCTTTACTAACCGTTTATAGTTTTGTGCCTATACTGGTTAGGATTGAGGGAGGGACGCCCTTTTATTATTTGGTGAAGCATTTAACGTATGTCGTTCTTGGTTTTGTGAGCATGTTTGCCGTTCATAGAATTAACACGAAATATTTTAGTCAAATCAGTCAGTTTGTTTATTATCTCGCTATTGCCCTTTTAGTATTTACAATCTTTTTTGGTATTAAGGTCAATGGAGCGGAACGATGGATTCGAGTTTTTGGCTTAACCTTTCAATCTTCTGATTTTGCGAAGCTCGCCCTAATTATGTATTTGTCAAAACTTCTCGTAAAGAAAGAGAAATATTTTGATGATTGGAAGTTAGGTGTCCTGCCCGTTATGGCACCAATATTTATTATTTGTCTATTGATCTTAAAGGATAACTTATCCACGGCGCTGATGCTTTTTACCATCTCCTTTGCGCTCTTATTCATTGCGCGTTTCCCTTGGAAGAAGTTATTGCTTATTATGATTTCTATTGTGGTTGGGATACTACTTTTTATTTCGGTTCAGGAGGCTTTCCCCACTTTGCAGCTTTCTAGGTATCAAACGTGGAAAGCAAGAATTGTGAGGCTTTGGGAGCAAAAACAAGACCCTAGCGCTTCAAAAGTCGAAAATGCACAAGCAAATAATGCAAAACTCGCAATATTTAACGGAGCGTTAATAGGTCAAGGGGTGGGCGATGGTCAATTAAAGTCATACATTCCTGAGGCCTATGCTGATTTTTATTTTGCAAGTTTTATAGAGGAGTTTGGTTTGATTTCAGGTGTGTTGCTGGCGCTTACCTATATTGTTTTGCTATTTCGAATCATAAAAATTGCGTTCAAAACAGAAGTGCTTTTTGAGACTTATTTGTGCTTAGGGATCGGAATTCATCTTTTAATGCAAGCTTCCATAAATATGCTCGTTTGTATTGGTTTTGTTCCAGTAACAGGACAAAATATGCCTTTTCTCGCGATGGGTGGATCCGCTTTAATAATGGCTTGCGTATCTATCGGAATTGTTCAATCAGTAGCTCGGGCCAATAATAAACTTACCGCTACAGCCACGTCATTTGATTATAATGGAGATGAAAAAACAGATAAATAGAGTTGTAATTTCAGGAGGGGGTACAGGTGGGCATATTTTCCCTGCCATTGCGATAGCGAATGAGATAAAGAAAAGAAATTCTGAGGTGGCTATTTTGTTTGTGGGCGCTCAAGGAAAAATGGAAATGGAAAGGGTTCCCAATGCGGGCTATGAGATTATGGGTCTCCCTATTGTTGGTTTTAAACGCAAGTTAAGTTTTTCAAATTTCTTACTTCCTTTTAAGCTCTTTAATAGTTTGTTAAAAGCAAGAAGTGTATTGAAAGCATTCAATCCTGAATTAGTAATAGGTGTTGGTGGTTATGCGAGTGGCCCAACCTTAAAAATGGCGCAGATGTTAGGTATTCCTAGCGTGATTCAAGAACAAAATTCTTTTCCAGGTAAGACAAATATCCTCCTGTCAAAAAAGGCAAGGCTAATCTGCACCGCTTACAGCGGTTTAGAACAATTTTTCTCTAAAAGTAAAATACTATTAACGGGGAACCCTGTTCGAGAGGAGTTAGGGCATATAAACCTATCAAAGAATGATGCGCTTGCTGTTTTCGAACTTGATCCAACGCGGCAAACTGTACTTGTAATTGGTGGAAGCTTGGGCGCAAGAACATTAAATGAAGCTTTGTCGCAGTCTATTGATACAATTGTAAAAAGTGAGCTTCAGTTTATTTGGCAGTGTGGTAAAGGATACTATCATAGTATACTTGAGGCCATTCCTGACATGCCAAAGCAGATTAAATTGATGCCATTTATTTCAAGAATGGATGCAGCTTACGCCGCAGCAGACATTGTTGTTTCTCGCGCAGGTGCTTTGTCTGTGTCAGAATTGTGTTTGATCGGAAAACCATCTGTGTTTGTTCCCTCTCCTAATGTCGCTGAGGACCACCAGACAAAAAACGCTTTGGCATTAGTCACTAATGAAGCCGCGTTGATGGTGAAGGATGTTGATGCTGTTGAGGTCTTAACCGATACGGTTCTGGACTTATTAAAAAATGCGCCTCAAAAAGCCAAATTAGCTGAGAATATTAAAAAAATGGCAAAGCCAAATGCGACCATAGATATTGTTAATGCTTGCGAAAACCTTTTAATTAAATATGCGAAATAAAATAACCGATTTTAAGCGTTTTTACTTCATTGGTATTGGAGGTATAGGAATGTCCGCACTCGCGCGATATTTTAATGCGATTGGTAAAGATGTTTTAGGTTATGATCGCGCTCCTTCACCGATTACAGAAGCATTGGTAGAAGAAGGTTGTGCTATACATTATGAAGACAAAGGGGCTGAGGTATTTAAACTTGTTTCCTCTCCCGAAAGTACTTTGGTTATCTATACGCCCGCAGTTGCAGAATCTCATAAGGAGTTAACTTATTTCAGGGAACAAGGATTTATCGTCTATAAAAGAGCAGAGGCACTCGGTTTAATTACAAGATTTATGAAAGGTCTGTGTGTTGCTGGTACGCATGGGAAAACTACAACAAGTGCAATGCTTTCTCATGTTTTAGATCAAAGTCCTTGGCGTTGTAACGCTTTCTTAGGTGGTATTGCTTCAAATTCAAATTCAAATTTAATTGTAAATCAGGATACTGATTGGGTTGTGGTAGAGGCAGATGAATTTGACCGTTCATTTCTGCATTTGTCCCCATTTGCTAGTATTGTTACTGCAATGGATCCTGACCATTTAGATATTTATGGTGATGCAACAAATTTCAAAGACGGATTTCGACAATATGCAATGAAGATTGATCCAAACGGTTGTTGCGTCATGCATGAAGATGTGTCATTACCTTCTCTCTGTGAATCCGTGACCTATGCTATTGATTCTGAAACTGCTGATTACAGAGCATCATACATCAAATATATTGATGGGGTGATGCAGTTTGTCGTGAATACACCTCAAATCAACGCTAAAAAGTTCACCCTCCAAATACCAGGACTTCACAATGTGTTAAATGCATTAGCGTGTATTGCTTTATTAGATAAAATAGGTTTACCGATGCAAAATATTCAGCAAGGTTTGAATTCCTTCAAAGGTGTACGTCGTCGGTTTGATATTCAGTTTAAGTCGGAGGAACTCATTTATATTGATGATTATGCGCACCATCCTGAGGAGCTCAGGTTTTTGATTGACTCTTTGCAAATGATGTATCCCGAGGAAGAGATCACTGCAATTTTTCAGCCGCATCTTTACACGAGGACACGAGATTTTGGAACAGCGTTTTCTGAACAGCTTTCGAGGTTTGACGCACTGATTCTATTACCAATTTACCCTGCAAGAGAAGAGGAAATACTTGGTATTTCAAGTGAATGGTTGTTGTCTATGGTGCGTTTGAAAGAAAAACAAGTACTTAATTCTTCACGAACTCTTGAGTTAATGCAGAAGAAAAGTAAGGGTATTGTAGTAACGATTGGCGCTGGAGACATAGATCGAATGGTGGCGCCATTGAGGGATATATTAATTCAAAATGTAGAAGCAACATTATGAATAAATGGTTGAAGATTTTACTGTGGGTTGTCCTTTTTTCTGGAGTTGTTGCCATTTTAATATGGGAACAATCTGAAGAATCAAGTGCAGATATTAAGATGCCTTTGATTCAAATAACGGTCACAGGACAAGATACTTTTTTGACACAAGATGAGGTGATTAATCGGCTCCAAACTCAGCAGATTTTTGACCCTCAGGGTTCTGTGGCTGATTTAGATATCGCTTTAGCTGAAGCCGTTTTAGATACCATGCCTGAAATCAAACACGCTGATGTTTATAAACACTTGAATGGTTTGTGGCATATTGATCTTGAGCTCATTAAGCCCATTGCTAGAGTATTTCCTGAAGGGCAAGCTTCATTCTATTTGGACACGGATGGTAACAAGATGAGGCGTTCTTCAATACATACGGCGCGGACACTTATTTTTTCCGGTAACATTCCTGACCGAATAACGACTGAAAATGTGAATTCAATTATCAACAACGACTCCTTGAAAAGTATTAGGCTTTTAGATGATATCTATCGCATTTCAAATTATGTTTGTAAGGACCCCTTACTGCAATCTTTAATAGGCCAGGTGTATTTTGATGAAAATAAAGATTTCATTCTTATTCCGGTTTTGGGTAGTCAAAAAATAGTTTTTGGTACAGCAGAAACGATAGAAGAGGTTAGTGATAAATTCAATAGGCTTAAGGTTTTCTATAAAGAAGCCATGCCATTTGAAGGTTGGAACAAGTACAGTGAAATAAGTTTAAAATATGAAGGACAAGTCGTTTGCAGAAAATTCAGCTGAGTCGGGTAAGAAATCCGTTGTTGTTGGTTTAGATATAGGTACCACAAAAATCGCCTGTTTTGTCGGTGTAAAAAACGAACATGGGAAGATTGAAATCATTTCTCAAGGGAAGAGTGAATCTTTAGGCGTCAAGAAAGGTGTGGTGTCTAACATTCATAGAACCGTTGAATCCATTAAGTCTGCCATTCAAAATACGGAGCAAAATTGCAAAGAAGGAAATTTAAAGTTAAGCAACGTCGTTGTTGGAATCGCCGGGCAGCACATCAAGAGTATGCAGACCAGTGACAGCTATACACGTAAAAATCGTGAAGAGGAAATCTCTCAAGGCGACATTACAACTTTTGTAAACAACATGTATGAGTTGGTTATGAATCCGGGCGAAGAAATAATTACGGTTATCCCTCAAGAATACACAGTGGATGGTGAGCAAGGTATTAAAGAACCTGTTGGAATGGCAGGTGTTAGACTCGAGGCTAATTTTCACATTATCTCGGGTCAGGTAAGTAATGTAAAAAACATTTACAATTGTGTTCAAAAAGCGGGTCTTGAGATTAGCGAAGTAATTCTTGAGCCGATCGCTTCAGCGGATGCGGTTTTGAGTGATGAGGAAAAGGAAGCAGGAATTGTTCTTGTTGATATAGGTGGCGGTACAACGGATGTTGCTATTTTCCATGACGGCATTATTCGCCACACGGCAGTAATTCCTTTCGGTGGTAATGTTGTCACTCAGGATATTAAAACAGGATGTAGAATATTAGAGCGTCATGCTGAGCGCCTCAAAGTTAAGTTTGGAAGTGCACTTGCCTCAGAAAGTAGTGATAAAGAAGTGGTTTGTATACCTGGTCTTCGTGGTCAGAAGGCAAAAGAAATCACTGTAAGAAACCTTGCGAGTATCATTGAGGCCCGAATGGTTGAAATCATTGAAAAGGTCAATAATGAGATTCAAAACTCAGGGTATGCTAAGGATATTATCGGAGGTATCGTAGTAACTGGAGGTGGATCGAAGTTGAAACACCTTACACAGCTTGTGGAATATTTGACGGGGATGGATGCCAGAATTGGATACCCAAATGAACATCTTGCAAATACGAATGATGAAGCATTAACAAGTCCTATTTATTCAACTGGAATCGGGCTTGTTTTGAAGGGTTTCGACAAGAGTTCAAAACCAATTGAAGAACAAGAAGAGGAAGAACCGGCAGTTCGGGGTAAGTTTTTTGAGAAGGTACTCATGCGCGTGACTGGTATTTTTGAAGATTAATAAGAAGATAACGTTAAAACTAGAGATATGGAATTTGATATACCAAAAGAAAACAGTTCAGACATCAAAGTAGTTGGTGTCGGAGGCGGGGGTAGTAACGCTGTGAATCACATGTTTAATCAGGGGATTCAAGGTGTTGATTTTATCATCTGCAATACGGATCGTCAGGCATTGGATATCTCTCCAGTACCCTATAAGATTCAACTGGGCACCGAACTAACCGAAGGTAGAGGAGCAGGTATGAAACCAGAGGTTGGTGAAAATGCGGCCCTAGAAAATCTTGAAGACATTCGTGAGCTTTTGAGTCAAAATACGAAAATGTTGTTTGTTACGGCAGGAATGGGTGGCGGTACAGGAACCGGTGCTGGTCCAGTAATTGCTCAAATTGCAAAAGATCTAGGCATTCTTACGGTTGGTATTGTGACTGTCCCATTTAATTTCGAAGGAAAAAAACGTAGAATTCAGGCTGAGGCAGGGCTAGAGAGAATGCGTCAAAACGTAGATAGCTTACTCATAATCAGCAATGAAAGACTCAGAGATTTTGGAAAGAACATGGCATTAACAGCGGCCTTTGCGCATGCCGATGATATCTTAACGGTTGCAGCGAAAGGTATTGCAGAGTTGATTTCCAGAACAGGTTTAATTAATACAGATTTTAACGATGTGAACACGGTTCTTCGTGACAGTGGGCACGCCATAATGGGCTCTGCACAAGCAGAAGGTGAGGATAGAGCTATGGATGCCGTTACAGCAGCGCTTGCATCACCATTATTAAATGACAATGACATAAACGGAGCCAATTATATCCTCCTGAATATTAGTTACAGTAAGTCCAATGAAATCACCATGGATGAAATGGGTGAGATTACAGATTACGTACAAGAAGAAGCAGGCTCTACAGCGGATGTGATATTTGGTGTGGGTGAAGATGAAGCACTGGGCGATAAACTTTCTGTTACCATAATTGCAACAGGTTTCGCTACCTCAGATGATTTAATTGTTCCCTTAGGGAAGCCAGCAGAGCGTATTAATATTCCTCTTGAAGATGCGGCAAGTAAGGAAATCAAACAACCACTAAATAATCCCACAACCTCAACAGCTGAAAGTAATGAAGAAGTGCTTGCAGAGGATGAGCCTTTCGTGAAAACAGTAACGCCAATTGTACTCGAAAACCAAAATGTTGAGAAAGAAGAAGTCGCATTGGATGAAGAAAAGATTGTTCACGACCTTTCATCAGATGAGAGCGAAAATAGCACTGAAGATACTAATGATGGACCGATTGCATGGGAAATTAGTGAAACCATTGTTCCAGAAAACTTAAATGAAGTTGAGGCACAGCCTGACTTATTTGCGGAAACAGAAGTGATTAAGCACCAACTTGATGATGATGTAGATGCCGAAACTGAACACAAGCCAAGCGCCGAGGACCATCAAAAGATGACGCAAGATCGAGTAACTAAAATTCAGGAACATACTTCGCGTCTTAAGAACGTAGATGGGATCACTGATTATGAGAAAGAACCTGCTTTTAAAAGAAGGTCTTTATTTCTAGATAATAGTAAGCCTAGCGAAAGTAAGCCCAGCCGATTTGGATTGTCAGAGGATGAAGACGGCGGGTCTGATTTAAGCGACAATAGTTTCCTTCACGATAACGTAGATTAAATGTCATTATCCGATCAAATTAACCAATCTATTAAAGCCGCGATGCGCGCGAAGGACAAGGTGCGTCTTTCTACATTGCGGGATATTAAATCTAAAATCATGGTGGAAGCGACCTCAGGCAGTGGCCAAGAAGTCACAGATGCTGTTGTGCTAAAGATTTGTATGAAGCTTCATAAACAGCGAAAAGAAACATATGCACTGTACAAAGAACAGGGAAGAGATGATCTCGCAAAGGAGGAATTTGACCAAGCTGAAATTATAGAGGCCTTTTTACCAAAGATGCTCTCTGAAGAGGAAGTTAGAGCTGAAGTACTTGAGGCTATAAACGCGACAGGTGCATCAGGCCCCCAAGATATGGGTAAATGTATGGGTATGCTCACCAAAAAACTTGCAGGAAAGGCAGATGGAAAGTTGATATCATCCATTGTTCGTCAGGAGCTGAGTAAATAACTTGTGGTAATACGACCTGTATTTACTGATGATTTGTTGTCTGAAAATTAATATCAAAACACTACTCTTATAACCTTCTTTAATGAGTAAATCCATTCCAATGGATATTCATTTAGAACAGTTGTCTGTTCTTCTAAACCCTTACTTTACATAAAATTCCTGTTTTCAGACAACCAAAACGTTTAAATTTGCGTTATACGCTCAAACTAACAAAACTCTATCGTCACTTATTTCAATCACCGACGATTTTTAATGATACGAAAATGAAGAAGAACATCTACGTCTTTTTGATTGCACTTCCTTTTGTAATACTTTTTTCTGCATTTGATGCATACGGGCAAGCCTGTTGTAGTTCCGAAAGCTACGGTCAGTTTCCGGCCTCAACTTATTCCTGCCTTAATACGGATGGTACCGTGGAGACCATAACCACAACCGGAAGAGGTGGCGAATATTCTCGAGTTGATGTAATTAATGGTTACGAATACTCTTTTCAAACCACTAAATTAAACCTAAACAATGGTAATGTAAATGCTAAGCACGTTTCAATTACTAATGCTGATGGAAGTTCATGTCTGGCAGATAGGCAACAAACAGGTGAGGCAGGCTGGTTAGTTTGGACAGCAACTTATACAGGAGAGCTGCGTTTCTATTCTCATAAAAAAAGCAACTGTGCTTCAGACGCAGGCACGTCATATACCCGTAAAATTAAATGTCAAGCTCCTCCGGTAATTACATCTTTTACCCCGAGTGCAGTATGTCAAGGGGCATCTGTAACCATAACAGGTACCAATTTAGCATCTGCAACTGCGGTGACTGTAGGTGGTGTTTCGGTCACGGTAACTTCAAATACGGCAACAGAGATCATAGCCACCATTGGTGTTGGACCTTCTGGTGATGTAAGCGTCACCAACAGTTTTGGAACCGGAGTGAGTTCAAACGAGCTTACGGTAAAAGAACAACCTCAGGGCCTTTCTGTCTCCTCGAATGGTGTAACAAATGTATGTTCAGGAGGTTCAGTTGCATTATCTTCTTCAGTCACAATACCATCCATTCCTTCAAGCTACAGCGATAGCTATGCCACCAGTAACCTGGACACCTACATTTCCAATGTGACTTTAAATTCCGTATCGACGAATTCAGGAATAAATATTGCGAATGAGGTTACGGATAATTTAGCTTCTGTAATCACCATAACACCTGGAGGTTCATATACGCTAAGTATTACAACCTCTGATGATGATCTCAGTGCAACGTATGACCATGGAATCGCCGCATATATTGATTGGAATGCCGACGGTGACTTTGCCGATGCGGATGAGAATGTGTACACGACAGTCAGTGAAGTTGATATAACTACAATTTCAACAACGGTAAATGTTCCCTCAACATTAACATCGGGAGACATAATGCTGCGCGTAGTTGTAAATGAAGCGTCAGCTTCACCGCAGTCAACAGGTACGTATCAGTATGGAGAAACGGAGGAGTATACGCTGCGTTACAGTCCTGACTATACATACGATTGGGAGTCAAGTCCTGCAGGATTTACTTCCGAATTGCAAGATGTAACAAGTAATGCCATCAGTCAAACTACAACGTACACGGTAACGGCAGCCTTAAATGGCTGTGAAGCCTCAGCCTCTACTTCAGCAATTAGTGCAGTAGCGGCTCCAGAAGTGTCTTCTGCAGCCTCATCTACATCAGATGTCGCGGTTTGCGGATTGGATACTTATGCGGTAAATCTTTCCAACTCAACGAGTGGGACATGGTCTGCTTCACCTGCCAATGCAGCATTATTTGTACCTTCTCAAGGTTCTCAAAACATTAGTGTTAGTCCTACGGGAGTGAATCAAAATGTTACCTTCACCTGGACTGAAAATACCGGTGTTTGTAGTGGGATAACAGATCAAATTATTATTTCATTTAATCAGCCTGTGGATATCGACAACGCTGTAATTTCCATAGCGGGAGCAGACTCTGATACCTACCTTTGGGGAGGTTTATCAGATGCAGACTGGTCAACGGGTAGCAATTGGTACAAATGGAATGGAATTTTGTGGATTAAACAAAACGCCGCTCCAAATTCTAGTGAGGCAAAAATATATATTCAACCTGCAGATAACTTATGTATTACGGCCACTGCACCTAGCGCGGTCAGCGGATCTGTAAACACCATTGATGTTGCCAATGGAGCAAGTCTGGATTTAAGTACCAGTGTAATCGCTATATCAGGTAATATTAACAACGCCGGGAGTATTTCTGCGAGCACATCAACGATCGAGTTTAATGGCACGAGTGAGCAAACCATCGCTGGAGGAGGGTCAACGGTTTTTAATAACTTGACTGTAAATAAGTCATCAAGTGCCTTGGTTATGAATAGTCCTGTCACCGTTTCAGGAGCATTGACAATGACAGAAGGAAACATCAACAATGGTTCGAATATTCTAACAATCGGTGAATCAAGTGCA
>JAQXCN010000065.1 GCA_029251865.1 Crocinitomicaceae bacterium
TACCCAGAGAATGCTTGGTACCATTATGACGATGAAACTTGTGACTATCAGTGTATGGCTATTGAATACTTATATTGGATGCAAGTAGCAAACATGGATATTCTCAATGATGTACCTACTTGTAATGGAATTGTAAATGAGTGGGAACCATGTTCACAGGCTTTGCTTCAATCCATGGATGTTTTAGGATACACGATAATTACCAATCCGCAATTCAAACTGCCTCAAAATGCTCCTGACGGTAATTATTGCCCTAAAGAGTCTTCAATTGATACTTTTGATAATGGCACAAATGAAATTCAACTTATACCTAACCCGAGTAAAGAAAAACGTGTGAAATTAATAAGCAATCAAAATAATATGATTGAGATTGCATTATTCTCTTTTGAAGGAAAAAAGGTATACAGTGGCCTAAAACCAAATGGAGGAACTATCAATCTTTCAAAATTAAACTCGGGAACGTATACCTATTACCTTTCAATTGATTCCCACAAAAAAATTGGGAAGCTTGTTTTGGATTAACCCACTACAAATCACAATAAACTCATTTCCAGCGCTGTATACTTAATAAGCGTTATAGGCAATGTTAAGAAATCGTTAAGACATTTATTAATCTTATAATTCCTTGCAACCTAGCCCTGAATTATTGCGTCAATAAAAATAACTAGAAAAACTATTGTTTCGTAATATCCTTATTCATTGCAAGTGAATAAACCATAGTGTGAATGCTAAAAAACTATGGCCTAAATGAAAAAACAAACGCTTCTAGATCTAAGGGAATACTCAACCTATTTAGATCTATTTTCAAATCTATCGCTCCTTAAAATCAAGGAGTATGCATCGGCAATACCACGAAATAAAGACAAATATAAAGTTGAAAATCTTGGACATCTGATGGAAATATTAAAGTCACACAGTATTCAAATAGAAAAAGATATACAACAGGATAAAGACAAACGGTTTTCTTTTATTCTCGATAAAGAAGGAAATAAAATTGAACTTTGGGAACCTGTAGGATGAAAAAGAATTTCTTTTGAAAATCTCTTTTTTACTTGGGTTTATATTTTCTTATCTATATTTGCGCAACAGCCAAAAAGCAACTTTTAGGCCTTGAGAAGCAGCACAATATGATTAAGGATATATACAGGTTTTTAAGTTCAAAATATCAAACTCTATTTTTAGAATACAAGGTTGCCTTTAAACCGAGATACGGACATGGGAATGCTCCTCACGCTTCATTGTATACCATTATTAATGAACACCGGGAAACCTATAATTCTATGATTGACAAAGCCTTGAGCTTTTCCAATGAAATATGGAGCATCAAGAAATCTGAGGATGAAAAGAATCCAAATAATCCATGTTGGAACAATGACTTCCTTCCTGGCTTAGATATCATAAGTATATACACGATGCTTGCGACCTACAAACCGAATAAATATATAGAAATAGGGTCTGGAAATTCCACGAAAGTGGCTTTCAAAGCAAAAAAAGAGCAAGGTCTAACCACGAAGATTATCTCAATAGATCCTGAACCTAGAGCAGAAATTGATAGTCTTGCTGACACGGTCGTGCGTAAACCCTTTGAATCAGTTGATTTTGATATCGTTGATGAACTCCAAGAAAATGACATTCTTTTTGTAGACAATTCTCATAGAATTCTTCCAAACTCAGACGCCATGGTGTTTTTTATGGAAATACTACCGAGACTTAAAAAAGGAGTTATTGTTCATATTCATGATATTTATTTGCCCTATGATTATCCACAATTTATGTGTGACCGATTTTATTCTGAGCAATATGGCTTGGCCATGTATATTCTTGCCAACCCAAAGAAATATATAACGATAATGCCAAATTATTTCATATTCGAAGACAAGGCTTTGTCTGAAAAGCTTGCCCCCATATGGAAGCATAAAAACATGGAAAGTGTTGAAAAACATGGCGGTTCGTATTGGATTAAAATTGGAGCATAAGGCTTCAAGGCTAACCTAAAGCAACATCTAGCACCATCATCACCAAGAATCCACCAATAAAACCTAGTACTGCGATGTCTGTATATTTATCGCGCTGTGTCTCGGGTATGACTTCTTCCACAACAACGAAGATCATTGCTCCGGCTGCAAAAGCGAGGGCGAAAGGCAATAAAGGCTCCATGTAGATTACAGCCAATGCACCACAGACACCAGCAATCGGTTCGACTATTGCTGAAAGCTGGCCGTACCAAAAGCTTTTCAATCGACTTGCACCTGCTCGCCTTAAAGGCATCGCAACGGCAAAACCTTCCGGAAAGTTCTGGATACCAATACCAATAGCCAAGGTAACTGCACCTGCAATAGAGGCACCTTCAATACCATGTGCACACGCTCCAAATAAAACACCAACGGCCAACCCTTCAGGAATATTGTGAAGTGTTATGGCTAATACTAATAGCGTTGTTTTATGAAATTGAGTCTTTACACCTTCTTTTTCAGATTCTTTGAAATTTATATGAAGATGGGGCAGACTTTTATCTAAAAAAAATAAAAACAAGGCTCCACTCAGAAAACCAACAGCTGCTGGCATCCAAATCATATCTGGGTACATGCGTTCGGATAGTTCAATTGACGGATTTAATAAGGACCAAAAACTTGCAGCGACCATTACCCCACCTGTAAAACCAAGCATACCATCTAACACTCCTCTATGCATTGATTTGAAAAAGAAAACTAAAGAAGCCCCTAAAGCTGTCACAAGCCACGTAAATGTTGTAGCCAGCAAAGCCGCATAGACTGGATCAATACTTTCAAAGTAAACAATGACATTGTTCATACTGCGAAAGTAATACAATTAGCAGAAATTACTACTTGCGCTTATCAAATCCAAGTTCAATTGCCTTAATTAAAATACTATTATTTATTGCTGTACCCAAATCATCATCCTCACCCGCATTCAAGGCTGCTCTCTTTTCTTTAATGAATGCCTCTCTTTTTGCCGATAGTTGCGCTATTTTATTCTGAATTTCCTTGCGCTCCTTCAATTTGACATCGACAAAAAGTTGTAATTCCTTTGCTGTTTTTCCTTTCAATTCTTTTGGTAAATCTTCCTTTTTTAACCTGTCAATAAAAGTAGAATCTGCTAAATAGGCATCAACCAAATCCCATTCGCCATTTGAATAATTAGAAGATATTTTGGTCTTTGCACGCATATTGGCAACAGAAGGGTGCATCTGCTCCGCATTATGATCTTGTCGCACTTGCATGCCCTTTCTCTCCGAACCCAAGCTGTTGTATGCCACATATGTAGTATTAATTTTATTACTGTATTCATTAATTTGATCGTCATATGGCGTTGGTATAAAAACAATTTTCTTATCTGAATTGATGTTGAAATAATCTCCTGAAGAACAGCTTGCACCATCTTTCCAAAACTCACGGATTCCTTGCATGTAGTCACCACAATAAATCGTATTCACTAAAATATCCATATGCCTCGCGGCAGCACAAGCTTCTTTGTACTTTACTGGGCCCTGATTAAAGGGTTCGTTACCGGCTATGTAAATCATCTTCAGATCCTTGGAATCTGATGACCATTCTAGTTGATCGAGTGCGTCATCAATTACGGCTCCACAAAACTCATCTCCACCATTGGTCCTTAAAGCAAAAAGTTTTTGAGAAACGAGATCTAAATCAGACGTGAAATCGAGCTGTTTTCTTACAAATTCCCTGTTATGAATCGTTGTATTCCCATAGTCATACATTGCAATTTCTAACCTAGGAACTTCCCCATTATAGCGTAAAGCACCCGATTCATTTACAATTTCCCACAATCTTGATTTTGCCTGATCTAACAAACCATCCATACTACTTGAGGTATCAAATAAGATAACCAATTGAATTTTTCTATTAGAATTGGGGTCAGTAGTGCCTGAAACTTCATTTGATGGTTTAACTTGATCAATAATCGGCGTGAAGAATGCCGAACTTAGAAGCGTACTAAGAAGAATACTTTTCATGTTTTTTGTTACCCGTACACTTATCGCGTTAAAGCGTTCATTTTTTGAGCAAAAAAGATAGAGCAAGTTCATAACCAGTGAGGCCGAGACCGACAATACTGCCGACACAAACGGGTGCGAGTAACGATTCATTTCTAAAAGCCTCGCGTGCATGAATATTGGAAATATGCACCTCCACAACGGGGATTGAAATCGCTGAAATACAATCTCGTATAGCAACACTAGTATGGGTGTAACCTCCTGCATTAATTACAATACCATCACAGTTCAACTGCTGTAACTTATTAATTAATTCGCCTTCAACATTAGACTGAAAATAGGAGAGTTCTGCAGAAAAATTCAAACGCATTTGCGCAAAAAAATCTTCAAAATTCTCTGTTCCATATACTGAAGGCTCCCGAGAACCTAAAAGATTTAAATTTGGACCATTAATTATTGCTAATTTCATCTTGTGTCGAATTGGAGTCGCTATATTACAGAATTTGTTTCATTTCTTAAAATTGAAAAGGGTCTATCTGTCAATTCGATTAAGGCGTACGCAAACGATGTTCAGAAGTTGGTGAGCTACTGTGCTTCAAAAAATATTAAAGCCAAAGATGTTACCTATCATCACCTTAAATCTTTTGTTACTGAACTTTATGACTTAGGACTAAGCGCACGGAGTCAGGCGCGCATTATTTCAGGAATCAAACAGTTTTTCGGATACCTAATGCTCGAAAACTTAATATCAAAAGACCCTAGCGAACTTTTAGAACAGCCAAAGTTAGGTCGAAAGCTTCCAGAGGTACTATCCATTGAGGAAATTGATAATTTGATTCAGGCAGTTAACTTAACGACTAAAGAAGGTCCAAGAAACCGTGCTATTTTAGAGGTATTATATAGCTGTGGTTTAAGGGTAAGCGAGCTAATCAACTTAAAATTCACTGATCTATTTTACAACGAAGGATTTGTTCGTGTATTAGGGAAAGGAAATAAAGAAAGACTCGTACCCTTGAGCAAAAGTGTGGAAATCGAAATCAAGTCATATGAAGAAAAGATTCGTTCAAATCTTTTAATTAAATCAGGCCATGAAAATTTCATTTTTCTCAACAGAAGAGGAAAACAACTAACCCGAGTTATGATATTCATCATAATAAAGGACCTTGCCAAAAGAATTGATTTAAGAAAATCTATTTCACCGCACACTTTTAGACACAGCTTTGCGACACATTTAATTGAAGGAGGGGCAAATCTACGCGCCATACAGGAAATGCTTGGACATGAATCAATAATCACAACAGAAATATACACCCACCTTGACCAAAGTTTCCTGAAAGATGCCATATTAACCTATCACCCAAGAAATTCAACGGAATAAATGTCTTTTAACGGTATAAAAAAACTCCAATAATTTCTTTTATAAATTTGCTTTATTTCTAAATAAATTGTTTCTTTGCGCTCGCTTTTTACATTAATAACGTCTTAAAACGTCAAGCACATGTCAAGGATTTGTCAACTTACAGGAAAATCAGTTATGGTTGGGAACAATGTTTCTCACTCGAAGAGAAGAACGAAACGTCGTTTTTATCCAAACCTAGTAACGAAGAAATTTTATCTTCCTGAAGAAGATTCGTTCATTACGTTAAAGGTTGCTACCTCTGCGTTAAGAACCATAAACAAAAAAGGAATTTCTGCTTGTGTTAAAGAAGCACGTTTGAAAGGATATTTAAAATAAGCGTTAAAAGTCAAAATAAAAGAAAATGGCAAAGAGCAAAGGAAATAGAGTTCAAGTGATATTAGAGTGTACTGAGCATAAAAATTCAGGTTTAGCTGGGACTTCTAGATATATTACAACCAAGAATAGAAAAAACACTCCAGATCGAATGGAAATTAAAAAATTCAACCAGATCATGAAGAAGTACACAATTCATAAAGAAATTAAATAATTTGTTATGGCAAAGAAAGTAGTTGCAAGTTTACAAAAAGGTGGAGGAAAGGCTCATACCAAAGTAATTAAGATGGTTAAATCAGACAAAACTGGTTCTTATTCTTTCAAAGAAGGAATTGTACATAACGATAAAGTTAAAGAGTGGTTTAGCAAAGGCTAATTCGCAATTATTAATATTTATAAAGCTTCCTATGGGAGCTTTTTTTTTACAACAATATGGGACTTTTTGATTTCTTTTCTAAGCCGAAAAAGGAAACTCTTGACAAAGGGTTAGATAGAACAAAAACATCCTTTCTTTCAAAGATTGCCAGAACAATTGTCGGAAAATCAAAGGTAGATGATGATGTTCTTGATGATCTCGAAGAGGTACTGATTTCATCAGATGTTGGCGTTGAAACCACCCTTAAAATCATTGAAAAAATTGAGGCGCGTGTCAAAAAAGACAAAGTTCTAGGTACAGAAGAACTCCAGCGCATACTCAAAGAAGAGATTGCACAGCTATTAGATGAAGGCCCTGCAAATAATCCTATCCAAACATCTTTTCAGGAAGGTAAAGAACCATATGTTATTATGGTTGTTGGTGTCAATGGAGTCGGGAAAACTACCACAATTGGCAAACTTGCCCACCAATTTAAAACAGCAGGCAAAAAAGTTGTTTTAGGTGCCTCAGATACCTTTAGAGCCGCTGCTGTAGACCAACTCGTTATTTGGTCTGAAAGAGTCGGTGTACCGATTGTTCAACAAGGAATGGGCGCTGATCCCGCAAGTGTTGCCTTTGACACCTTACAATCTGCAAAAGCACAGAATGCCGATGTGGTCATCATTGATACGGCAGGTCGACTTCACAACAAGGTCAACCTCATGAATGAGTTATCAAAAATCAAAAAAGTAATGGACAAAGTTATTCCTAACGCACCCCATGAAATTTTATTAGTGATTGATGGTTCTACAGGGCAAAATGCATTTGAGCAAGCCAAGCAGTTTTCTCAAGCCACGGATATAAATGCGCTTGCTGTTACTAAACTTGACGGAACCGCAAAAGGTGGGGTTATAATTGGGATTTCTGATCAGATGAATATCCCTGTCAAATACATCGGCATTGGCGAGCAGATGGAAGACTTACAACTCTTCAACAAAGAAAGTTTTGTTGACTCTCTTTTCTCCTAGACTCCAATAATTTCATAACTAACCGCTATATCTGGATGCAAACTTGCACGTACAGAGCAATATTTGTTTAATGAAAGATCAATAGCACGATTTACTCTTTTAATATCAATTTCTTTATCGATACTGATTTTTAAATGAATCTTATCATAAGGCGTAGGTATCCCATCTTTCTTTTTTGCATCAGCCTCTACTTTATAAACCTTTGGAGATAATTTCTGCTTCTTCAAAACAAGCATTACATCAATAGACATACATCCCATCAATCCACCGAGAAGGAGTTGCATTGGCGTCATTCCTCTATTTTTCCCCTCCAAACTTGCTGAAGAATCCATTACCAGCTTCAAATCATTTTCAGCATTAAGTTCAAAAACATAAGGCGCCTCAATCCTTGTCAACTTCATATCTCTTTTTTCTTTTAAAGTTAGTTATTTCTGTGACCATAAGATATTGCAAACAATTCACTAAATTTGCACCCTACATCACCATACTATGAAAAATCTTCTTCTTTGCATTTCACTTTTATTGTTTTCAGTTCAATTGTTTGGGCAAAACAAAACAATTCGTGGCTTCATTTACGACCAATCTAATGGTGAGCCCATGGCCTATGAAAAAGTTAAATTACTTAAGACGGATAGCACGACAGTCGCAGGAGCAATTACAGATCTAAATGGATTCTTTCAAATCCCCAAATTAGAGAACGACAATTACATTCTTAAAGTAGACAACTTCAAATATGAATTAGAAACGCTAAACATAGATCTCAAGTCAAAGAAAATCATTTTTGATGTGAAATTTGAATTAAAGATTTTAGAATCTGTTCAAGAATTTAATGAAGTTAGGGTTTCTGCTGAAAGCAAAACAAAAAGGACCAAAATTGAAATTTCCAAACTAAAAATCAGTAAAGAGGGTCTAGAAAGGATACCAAGTTACGGTGCTGAAAATGATATTGTCGGCGCGTTTTCGGTAACTCCAGGTGTGATTACCACAGGTGACCAAGGCGGCCAGCTTTATGTTAGAGGTGGTACACCGATTCAAAATAAAATTCTATTGGATGGAATGACGATATACAATCCTTTTCATTCGATTGGATTCTTTTCGATTTTTGAAACGGAACTTATTAAAAACGTGGACATATACACAGGTGGTTTCGAATCAAAGTATGGGGGAAGAATCTCTTCGATTATGGATATCACATACCGAGATGGTAACAGAAAAAAGTTTTCGGGTAAGGTCTCGGCCTCTCCGTTTTTAGGAAAACTGGTTTTAGAAGGACCTTTAGGCAAGCAAAAAGGTGAATCTCCAAGGGCAGGTTCATATATCTTTTCTGCAAAGAAAAGCCTACTTGATATTACCTCCCAATCCTTGTATCCAAATATAAATGACGGTAACGGTTTGCCTTTTAATTTTACAGACCTGTATGGTAAAGTAACTTTTTCTGGTGATGGAGGTAGTAAATTTAGTGCTTTCGGATTTTCAAACCGTGACAGTGTAAACTACAGCGTTGCGGATCTCAACTGGAATGCAAGTGGTGGTGGTATTAACTTCCTTCTGGTACCTAGCGGATCTCCTATTTTTATTCGAGGACATGTTAATGGTAGTAATTTTACGACCACATTTACAGAATCCGAGGTAGAACCTAGAACTTCGAGTATCGGGGGATTTGATTTAGGGTTTGATTTTAGCTACTTTTTACAAAATGAGGGCGAAATAAATTATGGTTTTAACCTTAATGGATTCAACACAAAATACACTACATTCAACGAAGTTGGTAGAAAAATAGAAGATGAAAACTTTACTACAGAAATAGGGAGTTATTTTAATTACAGAGGTGTATTTGATAGGTGGGTCGTACAAGCAGGTATGAGGGCTCAAGTATACGCATCACTGAATACCGTCTCCTTTGAACCTAGACTGGCTGCAAAATATAATGCAACAGAAAATATAAGATTTAAATTCTCCGGAGGACGTTTTTCTCAAAACTTCACCTCAGCATCATCGGATAAAGACATTGTAAATTTATTTAACGGTCTATTGAGCGCGCCTACCAATGTTCAAGATCAATTTGTCAATGAATTCGGCAATACTCGACAAGTAAACAATGGCTTGCAATATGCATGGCATGCAATTGCAGGAATGGAAGTTGACCTGGGCAAA
This sequence comes from Crocinitomicaceae bacterium, assembly GCA_029251865.1. Classification (GTDB taxonomy): domain Bacteria; phylum Bacteroidota; class Bacteroidia; order Flavobacteriales_D; family Crocinitomicaceae; genus UBA952. Next base: position 9,243 of record JAQXCN010000065.1, read on the forward strand.
AACGTTACGGTAAATCTCGAAGGGTATTACAAATACTTTTCGCAGTTAAGTAATATTAATCCAAACAAACTTTATGAAGATGTCGCTACATTCGAATTGATAGATGACGTTTTTAAAAAGGATTTCATAATTGAATCTGGCCAAAGTTTAGGTGCTGATCTGTTGATTAAATATTCAAAAGACAGATTATTTCTATGGGGAGTCTATTCTTATGGTTATAATTTAAGATGGGATGGCTTCAATGAATATTTCCCAGTTTTTGACAGGAGACATAACATTAATTTAGTAGGCTCATATATTTTCGGCAAAAAGAAAGATTTAGACTTCAATGTTAGATGGAACCTAGGTTCTGGATTGCCTTTCACACCAACGGCCGGTTTCTATCAGTCTGAAAACTTCTCAGGCGGTGTCACCTCTGACCCGATAACGAATAATAGTAATTCCGTTTCTACATTGCTTGGAACATTCAATAGCCAAAGACTTCCTTATTACCATAGACTCGATGTAACCCTGAAAAAGAAATTTAAGTTTAAAAACAAAACAGTAATGGAGGTCGTACTGAGTGTGACTAATGCATACAATAGAAATAATATCTTTTATGTAAATCGCGTAACGAACGAAGAAATCTATCAATTCCCATTACTACCTAGCTTTGGGATGAGTTACAAATTCTAAGCATGGCAATCATTGCTAAATTCAGGGCGCTAAGACCGGTGCGAGATAAAGTTCACCTCGTGGCGACAAGGCCATACTATTCTTACAAGAAAAATGTTTTGAAGGCGAAGCTAGAAAGTAATCCTTTTACTTTTTTACATATCATAAACCCAGAATTTGGACATCGCACCAAAACGAAGCCGAATTCTGAAGAAAGGTTTTCTCTCGTCAAAGAGGGATATCAAAATTTTAAAGATGATGGGGTTTTAATTCAGGACCCTAATCCACACTTCTACTTGTATAAGCAAACCTCAGCAAGTCACTCTTGTATTGGTGTAATCGCAGGTGCAAGTGTTCAAGAATATCTTGATCAAAAAATAAAAATCCACGAGGCGACGCTTACAAGCCGAGAAGCTCTATTCGAAAATTACTTGGGTATCGTCGGATACAACGCGGAACCCGTTTTATTATCATACAAGGGAAACAACTCTCTAAAAGAAAGTCTGCAGCTCATTCAAAGTGAACGCTCTGAATATGAATTCACAACAACAGATAATATTAAGCACGAGCTCTGGATTGTTCCAAAAAAATCTGAAGATGAACTAGAAGAACAATTCAGATCTATTGAAGAAGTATATATAGCGGACGGTCACCACCGCTCTGCATCATCTGCTGGTCTTTTCAAAACCCAAGGAGATAAATTCTTGCATTCTAAAAATTTCCTAGCCTATTTTGTTGAAGAAAAGCAGCTTAATATAATGGCATTTAACAGATTGATTCATTCCTTAAACAGCTTATCCCCTGAAAGTTTTTTAAAAAAGATAAACGCCTTAGGTGAAGTCAAAAAACTTCTCAAAGGCGCCGCTCCTCATATAAATCATACCCTGCATTTCTGCTTAGAGAAAGAATGGTACAGTTTAAAAATAAAAGCTGAACTCATTGATGTAAAACATCCTGTCAAAAGTCTCGACGCTGATATGCTGACAGAACTTATTTTGAAACCGATTTTGAATATCCAAGATTTGAAAACAAGTGATGAAGTAGACTTCTTACCTGGAACTTTTAATGCAAAAGAATTTGAAGATGAAATGACTAAAAATAATTTCCGTCTTGGGTTTATGCTATACCCCGTTAACATTCATCAAATCAAAGCAGTCGCTGATGCAGGTTTATTTATGCCGCCAAAGTCGACTTGGGTTGAACCTAAACTAAGAAGCGGACTTACCATCTATAATTTGAAATAATGATTTCGGAAAAGCTCAATAAGCTACACAATGATATACCCGAAAATGTTACATTAGTAGCTGTTTCTAAAACGAAGCCTATAGAGGACTTAAAAGATGCCTTTGAGGCTGGGCAACGCGTATTCGGAGAAAATAAGGTGCAAGAAATGTGTGCCAAATGGGAGCATCTTCCGAAAGAAATTGAATGGCATTTTATTGGTCATCTCCAACGTAATAAGGTTAAGTATCTCGCCTCCTTTGTAGGATTAATTCATGGCGTTGAAAGCTTCAGGTTATTGAAAGAAATAAATAAACAAGCTAAAAAGAACGATAGAACTATCGACGTTTTATTGCAGTTTTTTATTGCCAATGAAGAAACCAAGTTTGGACTTTCCTTTGAAGAGGCCAAAACCATGTTACAATCGGATGAATTCAAATCTCTTGATAATGTCTGTATTCGCGGTGTCATGGGGATGGCAACATTTACGGATGAAAAAGAACAAATACAACGTGAGTTCAGTGGACTAAAAAAAATACACCAAGAATTAAGCACAGATTTTTTCAACGAGCAAACAAATTTCGATGTTATTTCTATGGGGATGAGCGGCGACTATAAAATTGCTATCGAACAAGGGAGTACAATGATTCGTCTTGGAAGCTCGATTTTCGGAAAAAGGAACTAATCTTTCAAATCAAAAATAAGGCTCGATATCTCTGAGATTTTCATACAGTTCTGAGCCAATCCCTGTATATCTTCAGCTAATATGGCATCAATACTTCTGTGAATATCCTCAAGAGTATCAATTTGACCAAATGCTAATAAACTTTTGCCTAAGCTATGCATCATGCCTGAATTAACATCCATACTCAGGGCAAGCTGCCCTTTGAACTGTTGCTTTAATCTTTTTAGTTTTGCTTCACTGATTTGTTTATTTTGCAAGCGCGTAAGCTCTTTATGAATCAGCTTAATTGATTTATTGATATTCTTAGACTCACAACCCACATAAATCTGCCAAAAACCAACATCTGCATAAGGCACATAAGCGGCTTCGATACTGTAAGCTAAAACATGTCTTTCACGCAAAGAGATATTCAGCGTTGCATTCATTGCTGGACCTCCGAGCATATTCATTAACATTGCCATTGCCGTGCGTTTTTCATCAAAATAATTCGGAGCCATTCCTCCCAAAATCAAATGCGCCTGATAGTTCGACTCTTTACGTACAATATTAAAAGGTTCATAACCAGAATAAGGATTGATTTTAATAGCAACACCTTTATTTGGCATATTCTCCATGTACTTATTCAGATACCTTTCTAAAGATTCAATGGATATGTCGCCAACAAAAGAAACGACTAAGTTCTCTTTTGAAAAATAGGACTGCACAAACTCATGAAGATCTTTTTGACTCAGTTTTTTTAGGTCCTCTCTTTTCCCAAGAATGTTATTACCTAGAGCGTGTCCTTTAAAAAACTCTTCTTCGAAATCATCAAATATTTTATCGGAAGGACTATCTAGATAAGAATTAATCTCATCGATAACAATCTCCTTTTCCTTTTGAACCTCGCGTTTTGAAAATGTTGGATTTACTGAGATATCCGATAACAATTCAATGGCTCTCGCTAAATGTTGTTTTGGAAATGATGCATGCAAACACAACTCCTCTTTTGCCGTATATGCATTAAGCTCACCTCCTACTTCGTCAAGTCTCGAAATGGTTTGTATACCAGATCTTTTCTTTGTACCCTTAAAAACACAATGCTCTAGGAAATGCGCCAGACCAGTTTGATTTTCCTTTTCAAAACGACTACCGGCTCTAAAAAAAAAGCCTAAATGGGCGACGGAACTGGGTTTATGCAAGTACACAAGTCTCAATCCACTGTCAAACGTGATACAAGTTGGTTCCAAAGTTTAAGGATTTATACGATATGATTTCCATACATTTTTTACTTTCTCGAAAACGATTCTATCGTGAAGACGAGACGGGCGACCTTGCCAAAACTCAAACTGATGGGGAGCAATACCATAACCACCCCAAAATGGTGGACGTTCAACTTGCTCTGGAAAGCGTGCATTCAAAGCACTTAATTTATCTTCTAATTCCTCCCTAGAACCAAGTATTCTTGATTGGTCAGAAGCCCATGCACCTATTTGACTCGAACGTGGTCGAGATTTAAAGTAGGCATCACTTTCATATAATGCTATTTTTGAAGCAACGCCGTGTATTCTTATTTGCCTTTGTAATCCTGGCCAAAAAAACAAAAGACTTACGTTTCCTGATTTCTCAATGTCCTTAGCCTTATCACTTTCATAATTGGTATAAAATACAAACGACTTGTTCTTTAATTCTTTGAGATAAACAATGCGACTGGACGGCTGTTGCGTTTCTTTATTTGTTGTGGAAAGGGCGAAAGCGTTGGGTTCGGGTTGCTGTGATGAACAAGCTTTATCAAACCAATTTTGAAAGGCCTCAAATGGATTTTTCGCAAAAGCCTCATTCAATGCATTCAGCGCGAAATCCTTATGGTCATCACGAAGTCGGTCTAAATGCTCACTCATTTGCTTCTAATTCATCAACAGTCTCTGCTTCATTCTCTGCAACAAAATCAGTATTTGGCGTCATTCCTTTAACCGAAGATTCCTTAGATGGCTCAACACGTTTCTCATCTTCCTTTGGATAAAACACCTCAATAATGGGTGATTCCGCGACGGAAATCACTTTATAATCCACCATAAGATTTGACATGTTCTCAGCTAGATTATCATACGCTTCCTTAACAGTTCCTGCCTCCACTAGAATCAGCTGATTGATTTTTTTACTCTTTCCGCCATCTGCATCTGCACTTTCATAAGAAATCTTGCATTTGTACCAAAGATTACTTCCATCAAAAGGGAAAATTTCTTGAATATCCGTTCTAGCAATTCCCGTAACTAAGAATTCTCCACGAATAGTCGTTCCAAGTTCCTCATAGATTCTTGCCTCCGCATCTGTAAAGGTCATACCTGACAACATGTATGGCTCTGTTACTCTTTTGAGCGTTCCATCTTCTAGCTGTTTTGTGTATTTTAATTTAACGGTAAACCAATTGATCATAACTAAATTTTGAGACCACAAAGATAGTTACGAAGTGGCCCAAAACCTAATAAGGTTTAATATTATTCTCCTGCACTAAAACCAAAAGGCAAGAGATCAATCACACTGTTTATAATAAGTGTTCTGCTGTCCTGATTGACAATAATAATTCGGATCTTATTATTTTGACGATTTTCTGTTTCGAGCATCACTTGCCTGCAAGCACCACATGGAGATAACATTTTTTTAACCGGAATCAAATCGCCCTTAGCAACGATACACATGGTTTGCACAGTCTGTTTCGGATAGTTGGCTCCAACATGAAATAATGCTACGCGTTCTGCACAGAGACCAGAAGGGTATGCAGAATTTTCTTGATTACTTCCCGTGATAATGGCGTCATTATCTAATCGAACGGCTGTACCGACTCGGAAATTACTATACGGTGCGTATGCAGACTCCATTGCTTCATAAGCACGATCTACGAGAATTTGATCTGCAACTGGCAGTTCCTTCCAGTTCGCAAGAAACTCGTACGAAAAAGAGTGATCATATTTCATAACCTTAAATACGTAAATTTTTCCCTAAGGTTACAAGGAATTAGCAGCATGATTTGTATGTAAAACATTGAATTTTGATTATCTTCGTGGCTTCAAAAATATAAGAATGCAAGAATTAAAAGAGAAAGTAAGTTACGCAGTAGGATTAAGTATTGCTGAAAGTTTAAAAAGCCAACAACTAGACGGGTTAAACCTAGATTTATTAAAAGATGGAATTCAGGACATCTTCGAACAAAGAGAGTTGAAAATAAATCCACAAGAAGCTAATGGTTTGATTCAATCCTATTTGGAAGAGGCGAATTCAGCAGCCTTTGGAGAAAATAAAGAAAATGGAATCGCTTTTTTAGAGGGAAACAAAAATAAAGACGGTATATCATCGACTGAAAGTGGTCTACAATATGAAATTATACAAGAGGGCACAGGAAACAAACCAAGTGCGACTGATACAGTAACTGTTCATTACCACGGAACACTTATTGATGGTACTGTTTTTGACAGCTCAACAGAAAGAGGAACACCAGCAAGTTTTGGTGTGAACCAAGTTATTCCAGGGTGGACCGAAGCACTTCAACTAATGTCTGTTGGATCAAAATTTAGACTTTACATTCCTCAAGAACTAGCCTATGGCGCTAATCCACACCCAGGTGGACCTATTCAACCATATAGCGCATTGATTTTTGACGTAGAATTGATTGAAATCAAATGAAAAAACTAATTGTTTTATTCTCGGGTGTTTTTCTATTAGGATGCGGCAGTGATGCGACTGTATCCAGTCAGCAAGTCGTTTCCAAAACAATGACTGACATCAGTTACAACGAGAGTCAGGTGAAATTAAGTTCTGAAACTGACAGTATTTCATACATACTTGGCCTTGAAATGTCAAAGCCGTTTCTACAAGATTCTGTTTTCTCAAACCTAAATAGAGATTTAGTTTCACAAGGTTTTGCAGAAGGAACCGAGGCTTATTCATTTGATTCATGCCAACAGGTCGTTCAGTCCTATGTATCTTCGCAAGATTTAAGAAAAGACAAAGCGTTTGCCGAACAATGCGCTATTAGCATGGGTCGCATCCAAAAAAGTGGAATTGTTAAAACCTTCTCAGACATGGGTGCTATGGATATTTTAAACCTCAGCGTTGTCACAAATGGTTTTAAGGATGGTCTCAGTTTGAAAAATGTATTTAAGGATGATTCATCGAGCGTTAATATCCTCTTTGCAGAACTACGTACTAAAATGGACGCTAAATACAAAGCATCAATTGAATCTACAGAAAAAGAAGGCCTTAATTTCCTAAAGCAGAATAAAAGCAAAAAAGGAGTTAAAACAACTCTTTCAGGGCTTCAGTACAAAGTAATCAGAAAAGGAAAAGGAATGAATCCGTCGGCGAGTTCGCGCGTTCGTGTAAATTATAAAGGCTCATTGCTATCCGGAGAAGTATTCGACAGTTCATATGAGCGGGGTACACCAACTGAATTTGGATTGAATCAAGTCATTCCTGGATGGACTGAAGGAATTCAACTTATGAAACCAGGTAGTAAATTTGTATTCTACATTCCACAAGAATTAGCCTATGGCTCAAACCCAGATCCAAGGAGCGGTATAAAACCATATAGTCTTCTTATATTTGAAGTAGAACTTTTGGAAATACTAAACCCATGATAAAACTCATTTCTGCGCTTTCGACACTCTGCCTTCTGTTTAGCTGTAATGAACAGATTGAATTGAGTGGAGACTTTAAAGAAACTGCCGTCGTATATGGCCTGATAGATCACAGTGATTCAATGCACTATGTTAAGATTACTCGTGCTTTTATTGGTCCTGGAAATGCAGTCGAAATAGCACAAATTGAGGACTCGAGCTACTTTAATGCGGTATACGCCACAATTGAAGAGTTTCAGTCAGGCGAAAACACAGCATCGAGAACATGGGTATTGAAGGATACAGTAATTGAGAACAAAGACACGAATGGTGTCTTTTTTGCACCAACCCAAAGGGTTTACTATTTTAAGACTTTACCAACGACTTTATCCAGTTCTGGAGCCTTTGGAACTATACAAACTTCTCCCGACCCACAACTGTCCTCTTTAAACCCTGATGCACAATACAAACTGACTGCTGTGATTAATGATGGATTATTTACCGTTTCAGCAACTACGGGTCTTGTAAATGGTATTACAACAAATGCCACGTCTCAAAATTTCACTTTCAAATTTGCATCTAACCCAGGAGAATATAAGGCTCAAGCTGTTACAATTTCAAATACAGGAAACGCGCATGTTGTCAATGCTCAAATTGGAGTTCGTATTGCTGAATACATCGGTGAAGAGGCTGAAACCAAAACCATAGATTGGTCTGTTGGTGAAAATGACGTCATGCCAAATTCCAATGTCACTTTTTCGGCACAGGGTGAAACATTCTATAATCTTGTCAATGATAATGTTACAAATGATGCGCTTATTGATCAACGTAATTTTTTAGGATTTGAAATTACGGTTACAGGTGGATCCGAGGATTTATTTAATTATATCACTGTGAATCAACCCTCAAGTTCCTTAGCCCAAACCAAACCAACCTATACCAATCTCGAAGTTTCAAATGATTACAGGGTCATTGGTATTTTCTCTTCGATTCAAACCATAAAAACATACAGACCGTTTTATATTTCACCCCAACAGGCTTTTATTCGTGCAATCGATAAAAAAAGTACGCAAGAGCTCTGCGAGGGTCCAATTACAGGTCTATTGCAATTTTGCTCGAAGCATCCAGCAGATAATGTTGTTGGAAACGAAGAGAGCTTCGCATGTGATTAACAAACAAATGCACTTTTAATGTCTAATCGGCGTACACTATTTGCTGATGTGATATTGCCCGTTCCCATACACAGGGCTTTCACGTACAGAATACCATTCGAAATGAATGATGATGTTTCCGTTGGTTTGAGAGTAATTGTTCCGTTCGGGAAAAATAAACTATATACAGCGATTGTTGTCAATGTTCATGAAAACATACCCGCTAACTATCAATCAAAATATATTGAGGCTGTACTCGATCACTCACCAATAGTAACAAGTTTACAACTGCAATTTTGGAAATGGATTGCACAATACTATATTGCAGCCATTGGAGAGGTAATGAATGCAGCACTTCCTGCAAACTTCAAGCTTGGAAGTGAAACGAATATTCAATTGCACCCTGAATTCGATGCGGCTATTGACCGCTTAGATGATAGAAGTAGTGAAATAATAGAATACCTTGAAACAAAAGGCTCCTGCAATCTAAAAGAATTGTCTGAATTTCTCTCAATTAAAACCGTTCAACCGATTATCAAGTCTTTAATCGAGCAAAAAATCTTAATCTCTAAAGAAGAGGTAAGGCAGCGCTATGCGGCAAAAACAGCAATTTGCTATGAGTTAAAATCTGAATTTCAAATAGAACATAATTTAAATATCATTTTAAATGAATTAGAACAAAACTCAAAAAACATCAAGCAATTTGATGCGCTATTAGAAATTATAAAAATCTCGCATGATGAAGAGGGTTATTTTCCTATTGAAAAAAGAATACTTGTTGAAAAAGGAATAAGCGCCTCTGCCCTTTCAACACTTGAGAAAAAGGGAGTTTTGCATGCAGAACGTTTTCAAATAGATCGTATTCATTTAAATAAGGGGAATTTATCTAAGTTCAAAACTTTAACTCAAGCGCAATCTGTTGCACTGGATGAGCTTCATACTGCGATGGAAGCACACAAAGTAACCTTACTCCACGGTGTCACAGGTTCAGGTAAAACAGAACTTTATGTTCAAATCATTCAAGAACAATTAGACCAGGGTAAACAGGTATTATTTCTACTTCCAGAAATCGCGCTTACGACACAGCTTATCAAGCGTTTATCAGCATACTTCGGTGAAAAGATTGGTGTATACCACTCTAAATTCAATCAAAATGAGCGCGTTGAAATTTGGAATAAAGTTCTACAAGATGACCCACATGAGTTTAGAATTATATTAGGTGCAAGATCTTCTGTTTTCCTTCCCTTTCAAAATTTGGGCTTAATCATCGTTGATGAAGAGCACGAAAGTTCCTTTAAACAGTATGATCCTTCGCCAAGATATAATGGAAGAGATGCCGCCATTGTTCTCGGTAGAATGCACAAGGCAAAAGTTGTTTTAGGAACGGCAACTCCGGCACTAGAGACATACACCAATGCAAAACAAGGCAAGTTCGGATTGGTTAGCCTTAAAGAACGCTACAAAGGATTATTAATGCCAGAGGTATGCTTTGCCGACTTGAAAAGAGAACGAAAACTCAAAAGTATGAATTCACATTTCTCCAATTATTTATTGGAAGAAATGGAAAGTGTTTTACAAAAAGGGGAACAAATTATTTTATTCCAGAATAGAAGAGGTTATACCCCACTATGGTCATGTGAAATCTGTAATTGGACACCGAAATGTAACCATTGTGATGTATCCTTGACGTACCACAAATCGGCAAACCTTCTGAAGTGTCACTATTGTGGGTTTTCGACAAACCCGGTTGGGTCATGTCCATCATGTGGAAGCAATCGTCTTAATATGATTGGGTTTGGAACCGAGAAAATTGAGGATGAACTTGGAATTATATTCCCTAACCGGGTTGTAAAAAGACTTGACCTTGATACTACACGATCCAAGAATGCTTACGAAAAAATTTTAACTGACTTTGACAAAGGGCTAATCGATATACTTATCGGTACTCAAATGGTGACCAAAGGTCTCGATTTTGATAATGTCTATTTAGTTGGAATTTTAGATGCAGACATGTTGTTAAACCGTCCAGACTTCAGAGCCTATGAACGCTCATATCAACTTATGTCTCAAGTTGCTGGACGAGCAGGACGGCAGAGTAAACAGGGTAAAGTTATCGTTCAAACTGGTGATCCAGACCATTGGGTTCTTCAACTCATAGGAAAACATGATTATGAACAGTTTTATGATAGTGAAATAATTGAACGTAAAAACTACCATTACCCTCCCTTTTACAAGCTGATTGCCATAACGTTAAAACACGAAAACCTACATGCATTAGATGGTGCCGCTGAACACCTTGCAGAATTGTTAAAAATAGTATTCAAAGAAAGAGTAATAGGTCCCGAATATCCCATTGTTCAAAAGATCCGAAACAAATATCTAAAAAATGTCAAGATAAAAATTGAAAAGGATGCTCCTGACCTGAAGGTAAAGCAAAAAATAAAAGATATTATTGATACATTCTACACTTCAGCAGATCACAAAAAAATTCGCGTAGTAATAGATGTAGACCCTCTATAATTATCCGAGATAGGACTTCAAGACTACATTTTTCGAAGTATGCTTTAGCCTACGAATTGCTTTTTCTTTAATTTGTCTTACACGCTCTCTCGTGAGATCAAAACGGTCGCCGATTTCTTCTAAAGAAAGTGGCATTTTACCCTCTAATCCATAAAACATACTTACGACTTGACTCTCACGTGGTGTTAAAGTCTTGAGTGATTGTCTAATGTCACTTCGAAGAGACTCTAAAACCAAATTCGATTCTGGACTAGGAAGAGAATCTTTACTACCCATAACATCGTACATACTTGAAGATGAATTATCACCTTCAACTAAAGGTGCATCCATTGAAATATGACGTCCGTTTTGAGACAATGATTGTTTTACTTCTTGCGGAGTACAATCCATGATTTCTGCTAATTCGTCAGCAGAAGGAGGTCTTTCTAGCTTTTGCTCTAACTCTGAAAACGCTCTGTTAATTTTATTAATATTTCCGATCTTGTTTAGCGGTAACCTCACAATTCTCGCCTGCTCCGCTAGTGCCTGAAGAATAGATTGTCTAATCCACCAAACCGCATAGGAAATGAACTTAAAACCACGCGTCTCATCAAAGCGTTCAGCGGCTTTTATTAAACCCAAATTTCCTTCATTAATTAGATCAGATAGTGTTAATCCTTGATTTTGATATTGTTTCGAGACAGATACCACAAAACGCAGATTGGCTTTAGTTAAGCGCTCAAGCGCTTGACGGTCACCAGTCTTAATTCTTTTCGCTAATTCAACCTCTTCCTCTGCTGATATTAAATCTACTCTTCCAATTTCTTGAAGATACTTATCAAGTGAGGCTGTCTCACGATTTGTGACTTGTTTTGCAATTTTTAGTTGTCTCATATGTTATCGCATTTGTACCTAAGACGATAAAATCTCGGTAAGGTTGGATGTTTTTACTACTTTTTTTAAAAAAGGTTCTAAAAAAATGAAAAAAAATACGTAATGACCTAGAATAAAGCTTACGAAAGTAAATTATCAAGTGTTTGTTTAAAGTTGATTTTTAGAGCCTTAAAGGGAACCTCAGAGAGATTATTACCGAATCTAATAGAATCAAGAGAAGAAAAAAGAATTTGAACTTCTTGCAAACTTTCTTGACTTAAATAATTACCGAGTAGAAGATAAATTTCGTTCCTTGATAACTTGAGGGTGTCTTGAGCAAGAACATAAGAGCAATAACTCAGTAAACATTGCTCCATTTTTGATAAGACCAAGGCTGTTTCTAATCCAGGATCCAAAGCAACTTTTAAACTATGGCTCACCACCTGTTTACTGGGGATTGAAAATTCGTTATTTCGTAAAGAGGCTCGATTTTTACGTTTTTTTCTTATTTGTATAAAACCCCATATTCCTGAGATTAAACCAATAATCAAAAAAAACAAAAGTCTAGATTTCACATTCAATGCAGTGTCATCTGTAGTTTTGCTGCTTTTATCTTCTTGATTGTTTTGAGTTGCGGCATTTGAGGTTTCAGTACTGTAAGCGCTAAAAGTGTCATTTTGCAAACCGATATTTACAGTTTTAGTATAGGTCTCAATTGAAATATAAGACTCCCCTACAGGATCAAAATAAGAAATAATTGTTGATGGGAATTCTATTTTGTTATTTTTTAAAACTCGCAAAGGATATGTGTAAACAACAGACCCTTTATACCCTGAAGCCGAAATTTTATAACTTTTAGTTTCTATTGGATCTGCATATAACTCAATGCCCTCAGGAAGAACAATTGATGGCGCAATTGTATTCTGTAAATTCCCAACACCAATAATCTTGAGCGTCAAGGAAAGTATTTCGTTGACATTCGCTACTGTGTCTGAAATTGATGAAGTGATTTCAAAACGTCCAACCAAACCGGAAAAACTAGAAGGCTGATTTAATTCTGGTAATGCAAGAACTTCAACACGACTTGGTTTTGAACGAACAACATAATTACCATATCCGGAGAGAACCATCTCAAAGGGTGATATATTCATTGGACCTATTTCTTGAGGGTAAATCACTTTTTCCTCAAATAGAAGCTGTAAATATTGCTGACCCTCAAACTTTTTAGGCTCCCAATCGAGTTCTTTCTTTGGCCTGTAATTAATCGACTCCGTCTTTAGGTCAATGACATAAGGGCTATAATTTCGAATACTCGAAAATTCTTTTTTTGAGTATACACTCGCCTTTAATAAAACGGATTGACCTCGGTAAATTTTATTCTCCGAGCAATTTGTTTCTGCAAAAACAGGAGGCATAGATTTGGAAGGTTCTACTTGACGCTTTTGACCACTTTTTAAATCTCCTTGATTCCCAACATTTACCTTGACTTTTTTGGATAGGTATTTCTTCTTTCTTGACCTAAGCTCTACAGGCCCCAAATTAAAAACCCCAGGTGCTGTAAAGAAGCCTGATAGCGTTTGGTAATAAATCGTATTACTTCGCCCGTTAATGTAATCTTGCCGCATCCCACTCATCACGTTCATTCCTGATTGAAATTCATCAGGAAAATTCATTTTAAAATTACTTCCTATGGTTGAGGTCATTTGGACTGTAATGTATTCGCCTACTTGTGGCTGAAGGTTTGATACCTCGAGTCGAACCTTTTGTCCTTGAACGAAAGAACATGTAACTAGAATAAAGCCTAATATGTAAAAGAATCTACTCATTACCAATCCTTGCTATTATTTGATGATTGTGACCTCTTTTCTTCTAAGCGCCTTTTTGTTTGCGCCTCCTTTCTCAATAAATCATTTAGAATCTGCTTATTCTTTTGGGCTTCAAATGAATATTTTTTTTGAGGTACAGCTTTTTGTTGCTTCTTGTTTTTTTGAATTTGTGACGGTTTACTTGATGACTCCTTCTTTTCACCGTCATTGTTTTGCGCTGCGTTCTTTTTCATTCGAAGCGCATGAGAAAGATTGGATTTTGTTTCAATTCCTGCCCCATTAAGCTTGATACTAGATTTATAATAATTAATTGCTCTTTCAATATCACCTGCTTTTAAGGATGCATTACCCATATTATGATAAATTTCAGATTGATTGATTGGATTTATTGTTCGCTTAATTGCTGATTCATAATGTAACAGTGCCTCCTCGTAGGCGTTCGTTCGATAAGCCGCTTGGGCAAGTTCAAGGACCAAATGCTCATGATTATTGTCAATAGATGCAGCTTTGTTATAAAGTGTTAATGCATTCTCGAATTCCTCTGTCTTATATGCTTCCTGTGCCTTAGATACGGACTCCAAAAAAGACTGTGCATTCAACGCAGTAGATAGCAAGAGAACAAGAATAATAATAAACCACTTCATCTTCGTTTCGGTATAAAAGGAGGTGCCAGTATATATAACATGAACGCAAATAGCGCCATGATTAACGGTGCTGAGAACAACCTACGTACAATCTTCCAATCCAAATTTCGCAAATCCCTTGAGGCATTCAGGTTAATTTCTGTTAATATTGGATCAGGTGAAGGATAAGGCTCAGTAAGATGAAACCAAATGCCTCTGCTTTTTTCTGCAAGACTTTTTACAAGTGAAAGGTTTACCTTTGAAAGAATTACATTTCCTTCGGCGTCTAATCGTATTTTCTTGTTATCTCCTTCTAAAACAGGACCTCCCGATTCTGTACCTATAGCCGTAGCAATTAATTTTATATTTGATTTGGTCAATGAATCAATAAATATGTCTTGTGTCTCCTGATGGTTTTCACCGTCAGTTAAAAGGAGAATAAAATGCTGCTGACCATTACGATTTAAAGAATTCCTCGCATTATCGACTGCGCTACTTATGTTTGTGCCTTGATTGCTAAAATAAGAGGTGTTAACTTCAGAAACCATAATTTTAAAACGATCATAATCTCTAGTTAAAGGAAGCTGAATAATAGAATTTTCAGCAAAAACACACAATCCAATACGTTGACCCGTTAATTTATTGGCCAGTGCCTTTAAAACGTTTTTAGCTGATTCTAATCGGCTTTTATCTTCGATGTCCTTAACATCCATCGATCGAGATAGATCTAAACAAACCATAATGTCACTGCCCTTTGAAGGTAAATCTTTCTTTTCAAAACCAAGAACAGGGTCGGAAAGAGCTAAAATCACACCAATAAAACAAAATTTCAACGCCAAAAACTTGACAGCAAAGCGCGTAAGCTGGCCACTAAAACCAATAATAGAATTGGCTTCAGAATAGGTCTTATTCAATTTTTGATAATTTGAGAAGAAGAAATAATAACTCGGGATTAATAACAACAAAAAATACAAAGACCTCGGATTATCAAAACGCAAGCCGTGGGCTCTAAAGGATAGGTAAGCAATAAGAATTCCAAGAGAAAATAGGATGTCAAGGCCAAGAGCAGTCGTTGGGATATTTTTATTTAATTTATTCATACCCCTTGAATAATATTAAATCAGAGATTAATAAAAAAATACCTAAAATTAAAAGTGTAAGTAATAGCTCCCTTGGAATTGGTATAGCTGCATTCACAGAACCAGAATCTTTAATTCTCTTTTTCTCAATTTTATCAATTTCAGTCAAAACACTTTGTAAAGATTCCGTATTCGTGGCACGAAAATATTTGGCATCGGTAAGTGAAGCAATATTCTTCAGAACTGTCTCATCAATTTCAACTGGAGTAAAAACAGAGCCCATGCCAAAAGGTGTATTATTAGGCATTGGTGCTAGACCATTTGTGCCCACACCGATGGTGTATACGCGAATCTTTTCGCCCTTTGCAAGGCCAGCTGCATCCTCGGGAGATAGTTCTCCACTATTATTTGTACCATCTGTGAGAAGAATGATTGCTTTGGATTCAGTACTGTCTCCTTTCAGTTGAGCTACAGCAGTACCTAAACCAATACCAATTGCTGTTCCCGGCACCAAGCCTTCTCCATTTGATTTTCTTAATTGAGAAAGCAAAAGATCATGATCAGCAGTTCTAGGGCATACTGTGTATGCTTCTCCGGCATACGTAATTAATCCGATACGGTCACCATTACGGCTATTCACAAAACTTTCTATTACTTTCTTGGCCGCAGTTATTCGATTAGGTTTAAGATCCATGGCTTGCATGGATTCAGAAACATCAAGAACAAATAAAATCTCAATACCATTCCCATATTTGGGGCTGTTGTCTGTATTAACCCAAGAAAATGGTCTTGAAATAGAAAAAACCAAAAGTATAAAAGTGATAATCTTCAAAAACAACAATATCCACCTAAACCCTCGCACGAATTTAGATTCAGTTTTTTGTTGAAAAATAGAGGATTGAGTATACTTGAAACCAAGTGAAATTCGATTTTCCCTCTGGTATAAAAAGATTCCTATAAATGGTGTTAAGATCAAGAGGTACAACCAATTTGGTGCAAGAAAATCATAACCCAATAAAAGCACCAAATCAATCATCAATTTGATCTTTAATGTGAATAGTCAACTGAATAACCTTTAACGCCTTTTCTTGTAATTGAAGAATAGAAACCTCATCAATATTGGAGTCTGCAAATTTAATGTAATCAGAAGCTTTCAAAAGCTCAATTATCTGCTCTTTTAAATGCAAATCAATAGAAAGATGATCTAATAAAAGTACAGATTGTGTTGTTGTTTTCTCAAGAAATGAAACATGGTATCTTTTGGTTAGATAATCTCTCAGTATGAAAGAAAATCGAACGAAATGCTCTTGGATTTTATTCTCTTTCCATAACGCTTCATTAAACAATTTATTAAGCGCATTAATGGCTTTATCCTCAATGGGAACAATGATTGCTAACTCTTTTTTAGTTCGTTTGAATTTTCGATAAAGTAAAAAAGTAATGAGTGCGATAACAATTAAACCTAAAACATAGAATGCATACATGCGATCAGAAGTAGCTTTCTTCTTAGGCCATTTATGGAAAGTTTCTTTGATATCATAAATTTCAGCACCTTCCCTTTCTTGGTAATATGAAACTTTTATATAGGCTTGTTGTGAGGAAACACTTTGGTCTCCTATCATATAATCAAAACCAACCAATGCCAGTTCACAGGAGTCCCAAGCTATAATTTTGAAGGTTCTTTGGGCATAATACGTTCCCTGCTTTGTGTATGTGCTATCTTCAATGGAAATGATTTCTAAATAATCGCAAGGCTTATTGTTAAAAGCCGAATCTGCAGAAAGAAAATTAGCAGGATAACACTCGAACTGTTGAATAGGACTCGGGAATGTTTTTTGATCTTGAGCAGAGCAGATTATAGAAAATGCATCCCCTACTAGAGGATTGGCGTTCGAGATAAAAACATTAATTGTTTTTTGGGCAATAGTATTTGCGCTAAAAAGAAGCAATATGACCAAATAATAAAATCTCATCTTATCAAGCCATTTAATTTCTTAAAAACATCTTCTTTCGTTGACATATCGAGATAATGTATTTTGGATTTTCTACATGCACTTCTCCAAAACGAATTATTCACCAGATGTTCCTTTTCATATTGCATTCTGTCGCGCTTGGAAAACCCATTATACCATGTCGACGTTCCATTTTCAATATGAATAAGTTTATAGAATCCGAATTTTGGCATTCTAAATTCAGATTTATCGTTGACTTTCAATGCATAAACACGGTTGTTCTTTTTCGTTTTAACAAGGGCATCCATCTGCAGTTCTGAAGACTCGAAATGAAAATCACTTAAAATAAACAAACGGAATTTTTTTAACTGAGCTGAACGAAGATAACTGAGTGCACTAGATAAATTAGATGCCTCCTTCTGACTTTCCCAATGGATGAGCCTTGAAGCAATCATCCAAATATTCTTCATTCCAACCTTTGGCTCAAAATAACACTCCACTTGATCTGAAAAAAAAATAGCACCGACCCGGTCCTTATTCATAGCACACGAAAAACCAATTGTGGCGAATAACTCCGTGACGACATCCTTTTTTGTCCTATTATTCTCGCCAAAATCCAAAGATTTAGATACATCGATCATTAGCATATTCACTTGCTCTCTTTCCTCCTCAAATACCTTCACATGAGGATGGTTATATCTCGCGGTAACATTCCAATCAATAAACCGCGTTTCATCTCCGAATTGATATTCACGCACCTCGCTAAAGCTCATCCCAAAACCTTTAAACGAACTAGACACCTCGCCCAATCGCTTATGGTTAGACAATTTTTGCGTTTGAAACTGAATACAACGCACAGAACGTATTAGCGCTTTTAAATTCAAGGAACTTCGACGTATTGTATGATCTTCTCAATAATATCGTTTGCTGTTACAGCATCCATTTCCGCCTCATAGGAGATTCCTATTCTGTGGTTTAGCACAGAGACGGCCATAAATTTAACATCTTCAGGGATAACAAACGCACGACCTTCCATAAATGCCCTTGCCTTTGCAACAAGGGCCAGACTGATTCCTCCTCTCGGCGATGCACCGAAGGTAAGATACGTTTTTAACGGCTCTAGCGCCTTTAATTTCGGAGAACGTGTTTGGTGAATAATATCTACAATATATTTTTCAATTTTCTCATCTAAATAAACCTGTTTAACAAGTGTCTTTAAACGGAGAACGTCTTTTTTAGAAAGGATTTTCTGTAATGGCTTAAGCGGTTCGGATTGTACTTGAGATCGAATAATTTCTTGCTCCTCCTCTTGCGAGGGATAACCCACCTTCAATTTCATTAAAAATCTGTCCTTTTGGGCTTCAGGTAATACATAGGTTCCTTCTTGCTCGATTGGATTTTGAGTCGCCATCACTAAAAATGGTTCGGGCAACTTAAATGTTTTTTCACCTATGGTCACTTGACCTTCTTGCATGGCCTCTAACAAGGCACTCTGCACCTTCGCTGGTGCTCTATTAATTTCATCTGCCAATAAAAACGAAGAGAAAATAGGTCCTTTTCGCACTGTAAACGCATCTGATTTTTGTTGGTAAATCATTGTACCTGTCACATCTGCGGGCAACAGGTCTGGAGTAAATTGAATACGACCAAAATCTAAATCCATCGTCTCAGAAAGTGAACGAACTGCAAGCGTTTTTGCAAGTCCAGGCATACCTTCTAATAAAACATGACCCTCTGTGAGAAGCGCGATGATAAGTCCGTCGACCATGGCAGCTTGCCCGATTACTACATTTGCAACTTCAGACCTAAGCTGATCTAATAAGATTTTTTCTAAAGCGATTTCAGTATTTAATTTTCGCAAATGTTTTGAAGTATTACTTATTTCTTTATCCTCTTTCTGGGTTGGTTTACTCATCGGTCTCTTTTTGAATAACAAAAATCAGAAACATTGAATTTTATGAATTGTATTTCATGTTAATTCTTGTTAATCTTGTGTACGTGAAATCACAAAAAAATAGAAAATGTTTAGAGTGCGAAACACTTCTTTTAGGTCGTAAAGATCAAAAGTTCTGTGCTGACTACTGCCGAAACACCTATAACAATCGATTAAATGAGGATGTAAATTCTACAGTTCGTAAAATCAATAGCATTCTAAGAAAGAATAGAAGAATTCTTGCACAATTGAATCCAAAAGGTAAAAAAACCGTTCACCTAATTGAACTCGCTGAATTAGGTTTTAATTTTCACTATTATACCAATAGTTATAGCACGAAAAATGGACACCAATACTTCTTTTGCTATGACATGGGGTATCGTGCAGTTGAAAAACAAGGGTTTCTGTTAGTCCATAAGCAAGAATATGTTTCTTAAATAGAGAATACATTTAGTATGATTTTTAAAGATGAAGTTTATCGAGGTGCAAATGGTAAAGAAAGTTTAATTGATCTTGAAATCCCCAAAAAATTTAATGGCGAAATCATTATTTTCTTACACGGTTTCATGGGGTTCAAAGATTGGGGTGCATGGCATCTTGTACAAGCACACTTTACAAATGAGGGCTTTGGATTTTGTAA
Organism: Crocinitomicaceae bacterium; assembly: GCA_029251865.1. Classification (GTDB taxonomy): domain Bacteria; phylum Bacteroidota; class Bacteroidia; order Flavobacteriales_D; family Crocinitomicaceae; genus UBA952. Next base: position 28,968 of record JAQXCN010000065.1, read on the forward strand.
ATTTAATACAACTCACAATGGCGGCACAATAATGAATGGCATTGACTTCTCTGATTTAGATGCCTTTAAGGAAAATACATACACCAAAGAAATTGAAGATGTCAAATGTGCGATTGATTGGATTAACGCCAAAGTATCGAAATGGAATGGGCATCTAATTGGTCATTCAAAAGGCGGTGCTGTAGCTCTAATCGCTGGTAAAAAGTTAAAATCAATCGCTTCTGTTGCCACATGGGCTGCCATTGCATCTATTGGAGAGCGATTTCCAATCAAATTACAACTCGAAGAATGGAAAAAAAATGGTGTGCGCTATATAAAAAACGGCAGAACACACCAAGAACTCCCTCAAAGTATTGACTTGTATAATGATTATAAAAAAAATGAAAAAGCGTATAATCTACGAGATTTATGTCTTAATTACGTTAAGCCGGTGTTTATTGCTCACGGTGAAGACGACAATGCTGTGCCTATAGAAAATGGACAAAGACTCGCGATTTGGACTCAGCAAAGTCTTTATACCATTTCAAATGCTAACCATGTATTTCAAAGTAAACATCCATGGACGGCACCAACATTACCCCCAGAACTAAGGAAACTTTGTAATAAAACAATAGAATTCATAAGATCTTTAGCCCAACAATAGAAATTACCCTTTTTTAGGTATTTCAGTTTCATCTTTTTTCTTTTTCTTTTGCATGTGGCTTAATTGCTTTTATTTTTGTCTTTTACTTCTACAATATGAATGTTAAAATAATTTATGGCTCTGATACGGGTAATACAGATTATGTAATTGAAACCTACATGCTTAATGAGCTTGAAATTCATTTTAACCATGTCTCCCACGTAAACATTTATAATATTCAAGAAAATGATTGGGATGATAAAGCACTCTTTATTATTGGCATACCAACATGGTATGATGGGGAACTTCAAAGTGATTGGGATACCTACTTTGAAGAATTCAAACAGCTTAATTTTAAAGGCAAAACTTTTGCCATATTTGGACTTGGAGATCAAATTGGCTACGGAGAATACTTCGTTGATGGTATTGGGATTTTAGCAGAGGTTATCCTTAATAATGGTGGTAATATTATTGGACTTTGGCCTACCGATCAATATGAATTCTCAGCTTCCAAGGCACTTGCAGATGCAAATCACTTCTATGGATTGGCTATCGACGAAGATAATGAGGACGATCAAACCTATGATAGGGTCAAATCTTGGGTGGAGCTTCTATACAACACTTGTTTTCCTGGAACTTAAATTCTAAATTTTTGTCAAAAAAAAAGCCCGGATAAACCGGACTTTTTCTGGGTGGAAGATGGGTCTCGAACCCACGACCCTCGGTACCACAAACCGATGCTCTAACCAACTGAGCTACAACCACCATTTAGTGGCGACAAATATAATAAATTCTTGTCATAAAAATTAATCAAAATAAATGCGGTTGAAAATCGTTATGGTCTTAACTTTACCAACTTGAAAACAAATAGCCTTATTTTATTTTTATTACTTGCATTTTATCAGCAGGCCCAAATCAATACCATAGAAGGTTTCTGTATTGACACTAAGGGTAAACCTATTGAGAATGTGTTCATTAGAAGCAAAACTCAACCAGTGCAAAGTACCTATTCCAATAAGACTGGAATGTATACCTTCAATTTAAGTATAGGTGATACTGTCGAACTTGTATATCAGGCAAATGAAATAATTAAAAAGAAAAATATTTTTATTGACAAAAATATGCGCAGATTTCCTGATGTTAGCTTCTCTATTCAGCAGCAGGAAGGTGTAGATGTCATACAAGACCGTGAAACTCCTTTTGAACTGGAAACCTTACCGATCATTGATGCCCAAAGAATTACAGGAAGTGTAGAAAAAGGTTTGGTCCTAACTACAGCGGCAACATCAAATAATGAATTGACCTCCAATTACAATGTACGCGGTGGGAATTATGATGAAAATCTTGTTTATGTAAATGGCTTCTTGGTTTACAGGCCCTTTCTTACAAGAAGTGGTCAACAAGAGGGAATGAGTTTTATTCATTCAGCTCTCGTTAAATCGGTACGTTTCTCTGCAGGTGGCTTTGACGCACAGTATGGAGACAAGTTAAGTTCAGTACTCGATATCTCATACAAAGACCCAAATGCTTTCAAAGCATCTGCAATGATATCGCTTTTAGGGATTGAAGCACATGCTGAACAAAAAATAAATGACCGTTTCAGCTATATTGCTGGTGCACGTTATCGCTCGAATGGTTATTTTTTGAACTCATTACCAACAAAAGGAGCATATAATCCCGTCTTCGCTGATGGTCAAATAGCGACAAAGACCAAAATTTCTAAAACTTTAAGTTTTAATACGCTTTTACATTATTCCTCAAATAATTATCGCTTCAGTCCCCAAACATCCCAAACAGACTTTGGAACAGCAAATGAAGCTTATTCTTTTACAATCTATTTTGATGGACAAGAACAAACAAAATTTCAAACAATGATGGGTGGTCTTTCCTTGAACTGGGAACCAAGTGACAAAACAAAACTAGATCTTTATGCTACGGCCTTTCAAACTTCAGAAAGAGAATATTTTGACATTCAAGGTCAATACTATATAAATGAACTTGAAACAGACCCTTCCAAGGAGGAGTTTGGAGATTCTATTGCAGTATTAGGAATAGGCACATTCCTAAACCATGCAAGAAACAAACTAGATGCGACAATTATAAATATCTACCATAACGGAGAGCAAGTTTTCTATAATGGATTTATTGATAAGAATCGAGAAAAATATAGAAATAGAACTTTGAAGTGGGGGCTTTCTTTTCAAGCTGATGAGTTTAATGATGTTTTAAGTGAATGGCGACTAATTGACTCTGCTGGTTATAGTATCCCTCAAGAAAATCCAAATGAAATAGAACTTTTCGAAACTATAAAAAATGATCTTTCATTAAGCAATCAAAGATACACTGGATTTATGCAGCTAAATTCCATTTGGGCTAAAACTAAAAAGAATGTGCTCATCAAACGGGCCTATAAAACAGGTCCTCACGGTGAAAAAGAAAAAAAATGGTTAAGTGATACTGTTAAGGAATCAAGTGCTAAATTGGCATTAAGACTGGGGACAAGAGGTGGATATACGACCATAAATAACGAGCTTTATCTGACCCCAAGAGTTGCACTTGTATATTACCCGAGTGCTTTTGTAGTGCAAAACAATCGACTGAAAAAACGAAATATATCCTATCGCCTATCTTCAGGAATGTATTATCAACCTCCATTTTACCGAGAATTCAGATTTTTCGATGGTACACTAAGAACAAATGTCCAATCTCAAAAATCAGTACATGTTGTTGCTGGAACAGATTTTTATTTCAACATGTGGCAACGCGAGCTTCCTTTTAAGTTCAGTGGTGAAATCTATTATAAATACCTCTGGGATGTGAACCCTTATCAAATAGAGAATGTGAGAACACGATATTATGCTGAAAATAATGCTGTAGCATTTGCATATGGTTTAGACGTAAATGTACACGGTGAATTCGTTGAAGGAATAGAATCTTTCTTCAAACTAGGTTTACTCTCAACAAAAGAGGATATTCTTGATGATCAATACACTGAGTATTATAATGAATCTGGAGAGCGTATTATTTTTGGTTTCAGTGATGATCAAGTGGTAGTAGATAGCGCTGTTATTTATCCAGGCTTCATACCAAGACCAACGGATCAACTTTTTAATTTCGGTGCACTTGTTCAGGATCAGATGCCAGGTCTTGAAAGCTTTACGGTTCAAATGGGTATGCAGTTTGGGACGAGACTCCCCTACGGACCGCCAGACCCCACGAGGTATAAGGATACATTAAGAATGAAGTCATACTTTCGTGTTGATTTGGGTATGTCTTACGATTTTCTTGGTAAGGCAAGTAAAAATTCATTCTGGAAAAAGAATTTCAGTCAAGCGCTTTTATCTTTGGAAATCTTTAATCTTCTCGGAATAAATAATGTGCTTTCTAAGCAATGGATTCAAGATGTCGGAGGACGTTATTACAGTATACCAAACTACCTTACACAGAGAAGATTCAACTTGAAAATGATCGTTAGGTTTTAGCCGTTGTTGTTTGGTGCAAACAAGAACCTATTCGGGGATACAATATTCATTTTAACAGCATACATAACTATTCCTGCGGTGTTTTTAACACCGAGTTTAGACATGATATTTTTACGGTGCGTATTCACAGTATGGTTACTCAAAAATAAAAGCTCTGCAATTTTACTATTCGTATTTCCTTCAGCAACTAACTTGATAATTTCATTCTCGCGTTCACTCAAGATTACAGCTTCACAAGTGAAAGAATCAAAGTCTAAATCATTCACATCGATCTCAGCTTTGTGAATCGTTTCTAGAATTTGACCACAGAAAAATTTATTACCTCTTTTTGTTTCTATAACTGCATTTACAATTTCGGCTAGGTCACAGTCTTTTTTAACGTAGCTATTCACCCCCAAACGCAAAGCATCAACTAGAATTTGGGCATTCTGTTCAGGTGTTATCGCTATAAAACGAATGGACGCATTAATATTTTGAACCTTGGATATGATGTCAATATCGAAACCTTCGGACGTGAAATCAATAAGAATTATCGAGGTTTCAAAAGCCTGAATTTGCTCTAAAAGCTCGTTATTATTGGTTACTTCACCAACAATTGGCATCTGCGTTTGAGTAGCAATAATTGAACGCAAACCTGCACGTACTAGGTCATTACTATCAGCAAGAATGATTCCCATCTTATTTAGATTAATTCTAAACAAAAATACATAACACAATTGAAAACCCTATTTTTTTTCAAAAAAAATCTAAATATATTTCGTTAATAAATTAAACGCATAGATATCCTTACATTTGAGCACCATGAGGACAGAGGTAGGAACAGATATTGAAAAAGCAAAACATCTTTTAGATAATGCACTGATTGTAGCTATTCCAACAGAAACGGTCTATGGTCTTGCGGCCAACGGAAGGAATTCCGAAGCCATTGCGAAGATTTATAGTGCAAAGAAAAGACCCCTATCGAACCCTTTGATTCTTCATTATAAGGATGCGCAGAGCGCATTTGATGATGTGTTAAATGTTCCTGAAAATGCAAAGATACTCGCTACGAGATTTTGGCCTGGTCCACTTACGATGCTTTTAGAAAAAAAAGCTATTGTTCCTGATGAAGTAACAGCAGGAAAACCGCGCGTTGCCATCCGTGTTCCCGCCCATGAGACATGTCATGGACTCCTCAAACTACTTTCTTATCCGATAGCAGCGCCAAGCGCCAATCTTTATGGAAGGATTTCTCCGACATCTGCAGATCATGTTAAAGAACAACTCAATAATAGGATTTCCTATATTTTAGATGGAGGTAATTGTTCAAAAGGAATAGAATCAACCATAATTGGATTTGAAAAGGATAAAATCCTTGTCTACAGATTGGGCAGTACAACTTTAGAGGAAATAACGAAAGCTACAAAAACAAACGTGGAGATGGTTAAAGGAAGTTCCCAATTGGAAAAAACGCCTGAAACAAGTGGGATGGTAAAACATCACTATGCTCCTAATACTCCTATGTTTTCTCTTGACGATTTGAACAAATTGGATGATTTATCAAATTGTGGTTTTATAGGCTTTGATTCGATCAATTCCAATTTCAACACTGCACATCAATTTATACTTAGTAATAATGGGGACCTTGATAATGCAGCAAGTGAACTCTATCGTTCTTTTCATGTAATGGATGCTAGAGAATTTGAGCGTTTATATATAGAATGGCTTCCCGAAAAAGGAATTGGAAGAGCTATAAACGACAGAATCAAAAGAGCAATACAAAAAACCAAGACATAAAAAAAGCCCTTGAAAAAAGGGCTTCAAATACGTATAATAAAATAAATTTATTTCATGTGACGACCGTGACGGTTCTTGAATTTATCAATTCTACCTGCGGTATCGACAAACTGAGCAACACCAGTAAAGAACGGGTGAGACTTGTGAGATATATCTAGTTTAACTAATGGATAATCCTTTCCGTCTTCCCATTGAATCGTCTCTTTAGTCGGAGCGCAAGAAGGACATACAAATGCATAATCGTTTGACATGTCTTTAAAGACTACAAGTCTATAATCGTCTGGGTGAATTTCTTTTTTCATAATAGCAATATCAAAATGGATTGCAAAAATATGAATTTCTTTTCTAATAATACCAAAGTTCTGTGATTAAATATTTCAGAATTACTTTAAACATTCACAAGGTGATAAGTCTTTTGATTTTCGAAGAAACCTGAATGTTCATTTATTATTTTTGATAAAACGTGGCATGAAATTTAAAACACCTGTTCCTCTAAAGAAAATCACAGACCAAATAAATGCTGTTTTTATTGGACCTGAAAACCACTTGGTACTTGGTATAAGTGAATTAAATGTTGCAGAAAATGGCGACTTGATATTTGTTGACCATCCCAAGTACTTTGAGAAAGCTTTGCACTCGAAAGCCAATACGATAATAATCAATGCTAGAATTGAGGCACCAGAAGGAAAAGCAATCATTACATCGGACAGGCCTTTTGAAGATTACAACCAACTTTGCAAATCTTATTTTCCGAAAACACCACTAAACGCGAATATTAACCAGCACATCCATCCGACAGCACGCATTGGAAATAACGTATCGCTTGGCAGTAATATTAAGATCGGTTCCGATTCTCAAATACTTCCAGGTGCTGTAATATCGAATAATGTTCACATCGGAGCAAATGTAATTATTGGTCCAAATACCGTAATTGGTCATGACGCATTCTACTACAATTCTTCAAATTCAAAACATACCTTAATGCATACTATGGGCGGGGTAATTATTCACGATCATGTAGAAATCGGAGCAAATTCAACTGTTGATGCTGGAGTCTCTTCCCAAACTATTATTGGGGTAGGAACCAAAATCGATAATCTTGTACAAATTGGACACGATACGACAATCGGAAAGCATTGCATTATTGCCGCCTCTTCAGCCATTGCAGGTTGTGTTATCATAAAAAATCATGTTACGATTTGGGGACAAGTGGGGTGTACAAGTAAAGTCACTATTCAGGACAATGTCGTTGTCCTCGCGCAGTCAGGAGTCTCTAAAGATTTAGAGGCAGGAAAAACATACTTCGGCACACCATGTATAGAGGCCAAACAAAAATTCAGGGAACTAGCCGCTCTCAGAAATTTACCCAAGTATAGCTAACGATAAATATGTACACGACAAGAGAACAAGATTTAGTATACCAAAATGAAGTCAAAGAAATTAAGCTAGGCTCTCTGTTAGAAATAACCAATGCTATTAATGAAAATGCGCCCGTAAAGCATTTAATGAAAATTTTCACATTTATATTAAAAGAGCAGTTAGGTTTCTCTAAATTCGTTCTTCTTATGCACCAAAAACAATGGGAAAACCCTGTTAAAATTGGTTTCAAAGGAAAAATAGATCTTAAAGCGATCAATGAGGAATTCAGTAGGTTCAAAGAAATTACAATCATAGAATCGTCTAAGTCGAGAATTCTTCATCAGTTTCAAGTTATTATACCCGTCTTTCATAGCGAAAAGCCACTTGCTTTTCTGCTGCTATCAAGTAACCTTGATAGTGAAACAGAAACAAGTTATTTCTCCTTTGTTCAGACCCTAACGAATATTATTGCGGTAGCTGTCGAAAATAAAAGATTAGGCGAGCAAACCATTATTAAAGAACGTATATCCAAAGAACTAGAGGTGGCTTCGGAAATGCAAAAACTTCTTTTCCCTTCGGATTTACCTTCAAATAGAAAAATGGATCTAAGTGCTAAATATATCCCGAGACATGCTATAGGAGGAGATTATTACGACTTTATACCACTTGGGGATGACGAATATATTATTTGTATTGCAGATGTTTCTGGAAAAGGAGTTAGTGCTGCACTGCTAATGGCTAATTTTCAAGCCACAATTAGAACATTATTTAAATACCAAAGGTTTGAAATGCCATTCCTCATAGAGGAACTGAATAAAAAAGTTATGCGCAGTGCTAAAGGAGAGAAGTTCATTACATTCTTCATTGCGCATTACAATGCCCATACCAGACATATGAAATATGTTAACGCTGGTCACAATCATCCTTTCATTCTGCACGGCCGAAAAATATTTATGCTGGATAAAGGATGTATTGGACTCGGCATGCTTGACGAGATTCCAAAGATTAACGTTGGATCGATTGAACTCAGCCCCAATTCAACATTCGTTCTATATACAGATGGTCTTATTGAACTCGAAAATAATGAAGGAACACTTTTTGGTGTAAATCAGCTTGTCAAGGCAGCACAAGCATACGCCCCGTTAAAAATGGAAGATATGAACAATATTATATTTTCTAAACTCGATGATTGGAGAGGAGATTTGAGTTTTGTTGATGATACAGCGATATTTAGCTGTAAGTTTTTCTAAGAACATGTACTATCTGATAATATACATTTTACCTAACCCTTTGTGGAAATATTGATCTGCATCTGAATTCAATAAATCAATATCTTTCCCATCAATCTTAGCTTTAACTCGATACAGATAAACACCATTTGCTAGTAAATCACCAAATTGATCACGACCATCCCAGGAAAATTCGGTAATATTTCGACCGATCTGTATAGGACCAATTTCAACTTCCGTAATCTCTCTAACCACCCTACCGCTAATCGTCATGATTTGAATTAAAACATCATCCGGTGCACGGTCTCCCGTAAGAGTAAATACAAATTTGGTAGCGGTTGAAAATGGATTAGGATAATTCATGAGATGCGTAATTCGGGACTCATGAATCACTTCAAAATCAATGGTATATTCGAAGTCGCCTGATACATTGCCCGACTTATCAGATCCTTGCACAAGTATATTATACATACCATTTTGCTCAAAATATGCCGGGTACAATATTTTAAATTTATTCTGATTTTCATCGCCAGGAATCCAATTCATTACCATATTTCCTTGATTATCAATAAATGGAATTCTCGAGGTTAATCCTGAAGGATCGGTAATATATATGCCAAACAATGAGGTGTCTGAATCACTATCAAGTAGCAGGTATGGATTTTCATCGTTCAAAGAAATATTGATTTCCGTAGTTGGAGCAACAATATCCTTGTTTAGGATATGAATACCGTTGAAGGTAACATCTAATATAGGATTAACTTCTTCTGCAATTACATTAAAAGGAATTTGTAAAATATTATTCAAATGAGAGAGTTCTAACTGATCTGTGACTGTGAGGGATGCATCGATGTAAGGATTTACCTCCATACAAAAGAAATTCGAGCCTACAAGATTCGTAGTCTCAAAATCAACAGTATCAGACAACACCCCGCCTATAATTAAAGAATCTTGTCGTTCGTATGGAATTAAATGTTTCTCTTGATTTTCGTCTAGGATAAAATATGAGACAAGAAGAGAATCCATGGAAACATCACTAATGTTTTTGATACCCATTGAGAACCGACCTTTCTGGCCCTCTTGAATGGTATCCGAGGGCTCCCAAAACAAATTGGCTTTTCCTGAAATTGCTGCTTCCGGAATGGGGTCATAAAGCACATGCCAAAAATCCATTTGAGCGGGCGTCTGATCAACTGCATCTCTATACTTACTTATCAGTCTTATTTTCGGAACCGTATCAGCTCCTATAATTGAGTTCAATTCTATAATAGAGTCGTGTGGTGTAAACAGAATATCCAAAGACGATTTATAATTCCCTAACGCATCCAAAAGCTGAACCTCGAGACGCGTCGAATCCGTTGTATTGTCCTCTAATGCATTTTGCTTCCAATGAACTGCATTCCATTTATTCACAGGACCTATGACTGGCGAGGATTCATATCCTATAATTTCAGAACCGGTAATGAGGGTGTCGAGATATATATCCTCGTTATTTTGAGAAAATAATTCAACAACAAAGTTTGGATCGCCTTTACGTGTTAAAAATATAAAAGGTCTGTTTGCCCGACCAGGAACTATACTATCAGAACCTAAATTAGAAAAGGTTGTATACAAATCAGGACTTATGGCGTCCCACAGGTCATATCGGGTTGTCATCGGTGTGTAAATAAGAATATAATTCCCATTCGGTATTTCATTTTCAACGAAATTTTGAAAAGCATCAATTTCAGTCTGGTTGTCTTGGTTAAAGGTGAAATATTTCATAACCCTGTTTTCACAACCGCCATTATCATTATTGTTTCCAAAATTGTTGTTTGGATTTGAGACACTACCACTAGCGTTAACAAATCTTGTACCCCAAGATTCTAAAGATGATTTATCAACAACTGCAACATGAAATTTAGGAGTTACACTACAAATATTGTAATCCTGCATAGAACTATTAAGGAACCATGCATTATCATAGTGCCCTGGAGATTGACTTGTTGATTTACAAAGACATGAAATGTCAGCTTCGATAGGGACAAACTCTCTAAATTCGTTGGCAGTATTTAGAGCCACACCGTTAAACGAATTTCTTAAAAACTGCCCAACAACATCTTGACCCCAACCTCTTTTATTCGGTATATATTGAAATGATCTTCGTTTCCAAATCAATTCCTCATCATCGAGTGCTATACGCCAAAAATAAACTAAACTATCCTCTAAAATAAGAGGTGCATTTAAACCGTTTGACTTCAACTTCCAATCTGAAGGATCGACCTGAAAAACTCCACCGGCGCCATTTACAACGACCAATCTTGCAAAGGAACTGGTAAAAGAAGTGCTCGTATCCAATTCAAACACATAAGAATTATTCGGCGCCAAAGGATCAATTGTCGATGCTTTTATCGAAATGGAGTCATTAGGAACAACAGCGAAAGGTTCGGGCCAAATAGGCTCAATACCATCAACGCTTATTAAAAAATTCTTCAGCACTTGATTGTTCACAATTTCGTCATATTGCTCTGTAATAAAATCAGGGCGATCAATCTTAACGTTAAACTGATTTACCCCAACACCTTGGCTTGGCTGAAAAGGTAATTTAATCGTAGTATCCTTTTCATAATCTAAACCTGAAATGTTATAAACATAATTAGAATCTATAAGTGACCCTGGAAAATCCCTATTAATGGTTAGATCAAAGGTTTCCGTTATAGATCGTCCAAGATTCCTGAATTTTACCTTAACTTCAATTGAGTCTGTAGCGAGTGAAAGATCATCTGGTCCAAACGAAACTCTTGATTCAGTGAGCTCTATCTCGGGGTATTCATGCCAATTCATACGAATCATAGGGTCACCATGGAGCGTCATTTGCATAAATGTAGATTCGGAAATTAAACTGGATGATGCGTCCATAACTGAATCTATGGTAGATTGGATATGTTCTCCAATCGTACCGCCATAATTTTGACGCGAAAATTGATCATAAAAGTTACTTGAATATTCATTGAGCGACGAGGCGAAGCCGTAATTTAAAGTACCGATATAGGCAATTACGCCAGCATCTGGCGCAAGCACAAAACTTTCTGAATTTGAAGTTGCATTATGAAATATATTTCCGTTATAGCAAGAATTGGCGAGAAGAACAGGGTACTTACCTTCATTATCCCAATTAACAGGATTGTCTAAATTGATATCAAAGCCGCTTTCAGAAGTGGAAAAATGACCAAAGAAATTCATTAATGAAACGCCTTGACTAATCCTATCCTTAATGTCTTGAATTTGACTCGGTCCTATTGGATTACCATTCTCTTTTGCAACAAGCTGAACCGTACCACCGAAATAATAATCTTCAGCCTTAGCTGCCATTCCATTTAAATATATTTGTAACGATTGTTGCTCTTGATAGCCAGTTCCACCTGAAAAATGCAAAATATGTTTCTGCCAATCTTTTGTATTTGACGTATAGTCATCATTTTGATTTTGTTGCGCATCGTAAGCAATGATTTTCGTAAGGTAGTTTTGAAGTTCAATCTCAGTTTTAACAGATATTCGGCCAGTAGGAATAAGTGGTGTCCATTTATCGGTACCGGGAAGATTAGAGGTAATACAGGCATCGCAAGAGGGCTGTCCAAAAGAGGGCACTAAAGAATTTTGGTAGGCCAAGGAGCTTGTTCTTGTGCCAGGACCTATGCTCGTTAAGGAGGTAATATTGGCCTCGCGAATCCCCTTTCCTATTAAAAATAACCCAACTGGCTTTTGAGTTGAGGCGTCATACATATGATAAACAAATCGACGTATACCATTAATATGTTTTGGAATACCACCACCGTATTGCTGGTATAATTCTTTAATTTCCGCCTTTAAAACATTGTACCCGCCTCCATTTGAAGAAGTCCGATGTGCTTCGTATGCATTCACCGCCGCTTCAAGTTGAGCATTATATACAAATATTAATAAACTGTCAATATTATCCAATATCGAATAGTTAGTAAATAAACCATTCTCATTTACGGGCTGAATTGAAGTTACAGAGGTTATATTGTCCAAACTTTCAATAACCACATTTTGACGATCATTACCAACAGAATTTGGCACTAGGCATTTAAGGATTCCATTCGCACTTGAAACCAACAAAATGTGTGGCTCAGAACCAACTACGAGTGCAATCGGTAAATTTAAATTACTGTTTTGAATATCTATTCGAGACTTTGCATCCGAAGTATTGATCACTTCAAAGTCCATTTGCTCATAATTTTCAAAGTTTAAATTCCGCGGGAATTTAAAGGACCAATAATTTATAGATTCATAATCTGTGGCAACATTTAAGTCTCCAATTATGGATACTTTGAAATTCGCAGATGAATTGGAAGATACGATGTTAGTCGGAAAAGAACCATTCACAAACACACTCTTGTAACCTGTAAATATCGAATCCGTAAGTACATAACTGCTTTCACCAATGGTATGTCGCGTATGGTGGTTTCCCGAACCAGAGGAGGCCTCTAAAGCATTTGATCTTCCTACTACAACCGATTCATAAGTAACCAATGGAGCATTCACATCCTGATAAATGTTATTAAATATGAGGGAATTAAAATCCCAAGTATATCCTGAATTTCCGTTTTTCGGTGCACTTCCCCAGCCTTCACCTGGCATGTAAAAGGAGCTAGAAGCATCAGAGGATTTTTCACCCTCATTGTAACTACTCGAATAAAAATTAAATTCCTCTTCAATCACAAAGTCAGTTGGTGTATAATTTTCAAAATCGTTGGCTGTTTCGACCTCAAACCTCAAGTTTTCATTTGAGGAATTCCATGTCAAGAAATACTGTAGGGTATCATTATAAAGACTGTATCTCGGGTTACCTATCCAATCGGGATCGTCATACAAAGTGGAGTCGAGCCATCCATCATTTGCTTCGGCATAAAAAAGAAGATAATCTCCACCATTTATAAAACCATCGTTATTATCTACGATATGAAGGGGGATTTCTTTTTCCTTGCCAAACAACTGGAAATTAGTCGAGTTAATAGTTTCCAATGGCACTCCAGCATTTACTAGAGCAGCATGCTCAATCTTGTGTATCCCCGTCTGAACTACAGGAAAAGCATAATAGCGTTGGTCGTAAGAAATCCACTCATTGCCGTATGTCTGTGCCGAAAGTTGGGCACTCATTATTGACAATAAAAAAATCAGCATCAATCTCATTTCTCCGCATTTTTAGGCTTAGCCAACCTTAATTTAATTGAAAAGATATGAGTGTAATAATTGGCATCACTTGCGCCAAGTCGTGTGAACGCATAATCCAACGAAAATCCTTTAAAACCAACGCCTAAACCTAAATTTGGTTGCATACCCCAGTATTGAGACTCATCAATATTTGAAAATTGTTGAATGCTTGAAATTCCTCCCCGAACTTGAACGAGTTCTTTGAAGCCTATTTTAACCCCGAAATGAGGATCTAGCGAAAAAGGATTCATTTTTATTAAGGTATTCCGCCTACCGTCTGTGGTAATATCAATATCGAGCTCTCCTCCCGCATAAATGCCTTTTGAGCCAAGACCGTATCTTGTACTTGCCGCTAAGATTAGTCTTGGTAACGTTATTTCTAGTCCATTTTCAGGAATCTCATTACCCGTCTGTAAAAAAACATTTTGCGTTGATTCATCTAAAGTAAAAACCCAAGCATTAAAGGTAGAAGAAATGTCTCTTGCCATGACCCCCAAAGAAAGATGCTCATTGCGTTTGTATTTTAGACCTAAGTCAAGACCAAAACCCCAAGACTTGGCAAAGTCACCTACCTGTCGATAAATAACTTTAGCGCTACCTCCAAGGCTTAAACCTGGAATCTTTAAAGTTCTGGCATAACTACCGATAAAAGCATAATCACCTGCAGAAAACGAGCTGATATTGTCGTAATTAATAGCACCGTTATTATCTATAAGCTGTGTCGTATTGGGAATATCGTCTACTCCAAATCGAATAAAACCAAGTCCTAAAGCACTTTTATCATCAATAGCGTGAGCAACAGCTAAATAATCGTACTTCGCAATACCAGCAAAGTACTCGGAGTGCATAAATGACACCTCTGCCCATTTCTTAACGCCAACCAAACCTGCTGGATTCCAATATAATGCGTTTGCGTCGTCTACATCAGCAACCACCGCATTCCCCATACCATAAGCCTCAGCACCAACGCCAAGACTAAGAAATTCATTGGAATATTTGGGGGTGAGATTCTGGGCTTGAACCCCTAAACTGCTTAAGATTATGAATGTTAGACAAACAAGATTTTTTAACATAGAACTAATTTAATACTATTAACAACAGATATCGCAAAAAATTGTGTTCTTTGTGGAGTGAATATTTATATATTCGAAGATAATTAAGGACCTATAAATTCATGTTCTAAAGGACAATATCAATGTTCAACTTAGCAAATATTCTAACAGGAATGAACCTTGTATGCGGGGTTATATCCATAATATTAAGTTTCTCTGGACAATTAGACTTGGCTGTTTATGCAATTTTCATTGGTGCTTTTTTTGATTTCTGTGATGGATTTGTCGCACGTAAACTAAACCTTGTGAGTGAGCTCGGGAAGCAACTCGACTCCCTATCTGACCTTGTAACTTTCGGTGTCGCACCTGGTATTTTAATGTTTATAATGATCATAATCGGTGTGAATCCAGACAATCTGATCGAAAGCCAATCAAGCAACACTCTGTTTTATGATTACTATGTTGTTCAAGAATTCTTCACATGGGTCAATGGTACTTTTTATGAAATCCCCAATACATTTGACGCGAGTATCAAATGGCTCCCATTTGTAGCTTTAATAGTACCCTTTTTTGCTTTGTTCCGTCTCGCGAAATTCAATCTTGACAACTCACAATCGGTAAACTTCATTGGCTTCCCCACACCACTTGTTGCTATTCTTTTAAGCTTTTTTCCGCTCTACTTTTTTCTAAACATGCAGGATTGGAATTCACAACCAGAACTTGTTTTTTGGATCTATGATTGTTATTCATTAGCGATAATTACTTTTGGCTTGTCCATTTTAATGCTAAGTCGAATTCCATTAATGTCCCTTAAATTTCAAAAATTGCAAAGCAAGGAAAATCGGCTCAAAATTATTCTTATTCTCATCTCAGTGGTAAGTATTCCTTTTTTAAAGGTGCTGTCTATCCCATTTATTATAACTTTGTATTTCATAATTTCAATTTATCATTCAATCAAATTAAATCACAATGAAATTTAAAGCTGAAATAGATGTCATGCCTTTAGACGCGCTGCTCGATCCTCAAGGAAAAGCCGTTAGTAGCTCAATGGGAAATGTAGGACTTCCAGAGATTGATGGTGTTCGTATCGGAAGACATATTAGACTTTTCGTTGAGGCTGATTCGCAAGAGGTCGCTGAGCAAAAAGTGGATGAAGCCTGTAAAAAAATGCTCGCGAATCAAATTATGGAAAGTTACACTTTCAGTCTAGCCAAAATGTAAAATGTCCAAAAGGACTTTTCATACATTCAATCCAAGAAATAACTGCAATAATGATGAGCTTTTCCTTTGCAATTCAAAGGAAGAAGCAAATATGTTGTTAGTCAAGGCCGAGCAAGCTTTTGAAAGCTTACAAAAAAAAACAAATCAAGATAT
>JAQXCN010000074.1 GCA_029251865.1 Crocinitomicaceae bacterium
AATGATGGTTTTACAATGGATGAAGCCTCAGTTTTACAAGAGTTTGACCTCATTCAAAATGAACTTAATTTTAATGATGAAGAGTTAAGTATGTTAAAGGAAAAAGATCTTTTTAAGAAAATCGGTTTAAACTATACCATTCAAAAAAATCAGTTTTATGTTAAAGGCACACCTGTTTCTCCCGGTTGTATTGCTCAACTAAAAACAGAACTGAATGGAGATAATTCTCAGGCTGTTATCTATCTCGACCGAACAAGCTTAAGAGGATGCTTAAATGCCAATATTACATTCCCAGGTGGACACGAGCAGGATATTTCATATTCTATCAATGCATCTCTTGGTAATGATATGTTTAAAATAACAGTGAATGAAGCAGTTGATGGCAGTCTTGGAGGTTATTCTGACAAGATTGTTGTTCAGTTTGTAAATCGCATCTACCTCTTAAAAGATGGTAGTGAAATTGTTGTTCTTAGCTTATCTAAAGTTGGTGATTGGTAAACTGGATTTATTTGGTATCAAGCGGATTCTCTTTCATTATTTTTATACCTTAGTGTAATAATGACGTTAACGTTCTTTTTGACGAAAAAACTACTATAATATTATGTACAATTACATTACTGGTTCAGGGAGCTATATACCAAAAATAAAAAAGACAAACGCTGATTTTAGTACTGCTGATTTCTATGACGAAAATAAATCTCCACTACCCTATGGCAATGATGTTATTATTGACAAATTCAAAGCGATAACAGGGATTTCTGAAAGGAGATATGTTTCAGACGATCTAGAGAACAGTGGTATTGCAACAGAAGCGGCAGCAATAGCTATTGCTGATGCTGGTATTGATCCTGAAACCTTAGACTATATAATACTTGCTCAAAATTTCGGTGATGTAAGCGCTTCTTCCAATCAATGTGATTCTCTTCCAAGTTTGGCTTCTCGCGTTAAACACAATTTAAAGATTAACAATCCTAACTGTGTTGCTTACGATTTGATTTTTGGATGTCCTGGATGGGTTCAAGCTATTATTCATGCAGATGCTTTTATAAAAGCTGGGCTTGCCAAGAAAGTTTTAATAATAGGTTCAGAGACACTATCTAGGGTTGTTGATCCGAATGATAGAGATTCAATGATTTATTCTGATGGAGCGGCGGCTTGTATCCTTGAAAAGGCAACTGATCCTAATGTAGGGATCTTAAGTACAGCTGCCCAAAGTTATACTCGCAATGAGGCGCACTATTTGTTCTATGGACCAACTTACCACCCAAAAAAAGAATCAAAGACCAATTACATAAAAATGCATGGCCGTAAAATCTACGAATTTGCATTAACGAATGTACCTAAAGCAATGAGGTCAGCACTTGATAGTAGTGGTGTATCCATAGATCAAGTTAAGAAAATACTAATTCATCAAGCAAATGAAAAAATGGATGAAGCCATTATTCATCGTTTTTACAGACAATATGGGATTAA
Organism: Crocinitomicaceae bacterium; assembly: GCA_029251865.1. GTDB lineage: Bacteria > Bacteroidota > Bacteroidia > Flavobacteriales_D > Crocinitomicaceae > UBA952. The sequence continues at coordinate 1,474 of JAQXCN010000074.1, forward strand.
AGCTCCAGAAGGAATTATGCCGATGAGTATTCATAAATTGGGTAATAGTTCAGTTGCGACAGTTCCAACGCTCTTTGATTTGATTGTAAAAGAAAATCTAGATGGACATAGAATTACTCAAGGTGATATTTTGTTATTTGCTAGCGTAGGTGCAGGGATGAATATAAATGCTTTTGTTTACCGATACGGATAGCATTCTTTGAATTTAGGCTACCTTGGTATTACTATTGTTTTATTTATATTAAATAACCAAAATATGAAACTCCTTTTGCTTACAGTCACTCTACTCTTCACCTTGTTATTAAATGCACAATCAGGAATAGAATGTGGTCACCATGATTATCGTGAAGGCGATATTGTTTTTGGATGGAAGTTTGATGGAGTAAAAATAAGAAAGGAGCCAAAAATATTGTCAAATGTAATAGGAGTAGTTCCTGAAGGAGGCGAGGTTGCAATTCTTGAAAGGCTTGATACTTATTCTGAAAATAATCGCTGTTTCAACGACACACTTCTCCGAGAACCACTCATTGTTTTTCAGAGTCCATTTATTAAAATAAAGTTTGGTAAAACAACAGGTTATGTTCTCGAACATTACCTGAATAAAATGCGACCATTTACCGTTGAGAAGTTAATAGCGCAGGGGCATCCAATATCAAGTAACCGGTTTGTTTCCCCTGGTGATTATTCAGAGGCTGAAACTGGCATCACGGTATTTGATAATGGTATTATTTGTTACACCTATTTTGGAGGCAAGGTGTCCTATGATCAATCTTTTCTTATCCCATATATTAGCCCTTCAAATTTTCAACTTTATGTGTTAAAGATGTTCGCTAAGTATGGTAGTAATAAGAAAGAAGGTGTTTATTTTGAAACTGATGGAACATACTTTCAATGGAGTATAACAGATCCAACGGGCGATTCTCCTGGTGAGGAATCAATATCAATCAGAATGTCACCTTACGGGATGATATACTCGCATGAAGAAACGGGTTGTTAATAAAAAACAATAGAAGCAATGGCTAATACAATCACACCCTTGTAAATATTATTGATAAGATTGAATTGAGTCGGTGTTTTAGATGCCCTTAGGATAAATGTAGAACTAAAAATCATCACAAAGCTACCTCCAAAATAATAAGCAATATCACGATTTATTATTTGAGGAAACAACACTATAATCATAACCATCGAGGCTATCATAAAAGATAGGATTATATATTTACATTTTCTAATACCGAAAAGAATGGGAATGCTTTTTTCACCGACAATAAGATCACCCTTCAGTGAAACCATTCGTTTGACAACCTCACGTGTTAAAGTTAGAGCGGCTATATATCCGACAAATAATCCTATCGTAAGGTTGATAATCATATAGTACAGGCTTATGCTAGCAAATGGTGAAACGGTGAGAATGGTAGCCCCAAGTTCTCCAGTTAGTGGCTTTTTACGAAGCTTATGAGAGTAAAACCATAAGCCAAATGAAAAAGTCGCATTAAAAAAGAAAACTTTCCAACCAGAGAGGGATGATAAAGCGAGTCCAAGTATGAGAAGGAATAAATAACTATTGAAGCAAAAGGACTTGCTAACTACACGTCCAAAGATCGTTTGGCCTGGGTGGTTAATCATGTCCTTTTCAAAGTCATAAAAACCATTAATAATATAGCCCGCCATAACAAGTGAAGCAATAGATAAAATATTAATATGCAGGTATATATCGCTTATTACCTCAACCTTATTAGCCCCTCCATTGAGCATGAAAATAGCGCTGAGAAACAAAGCTAAGGTTAATACAAGGATATTGTACCAGCGCACAAGAGACATCATGGCAATGGCTTTAACTAAAAAGCGTTCCCTTTTTGTCTTAAAAGTAGGCTGCGTTGTATTAAAATCTGTGGATGACATTTAATGGATACCCTTCAAGTTTGGATTGCGCTTTTTCAAGGTCTTCCGTGAAGCCAAGAATGAAACCACCACCACCAGAACCACAAAGCTTTAGATAGTATGCGTTTGAATCAATCCCTTCCTGCCATAAATTATGATAAACCTTTGGGATCATTGGTTTAAAATGCTCCAGAAGAATGGAGGATAAACCTTTCATATTACGCAACAATGGTTTTGACTTTTTATTCAAAAATGCATCAATACACGCGTCATTGTATTTCTTAAATTGTCCTTTTAACATTTTACGGAATCCTTCTTCCTTACAACGCTCCATGAAATGTTGTACAAGAGGTTGGGTTTTTCCGGTCGACCCTGTGTTCATCAAAAAAATAGCACCTTTACCCTTTGTCGTATCTGGCAAACCAACCGTACCCACTTCTTCTTTTGACTTGATCAATACAGGAAGGTTTAAGTAACATATTAACGGATCTAAGCCAGAGCTCTTGCCATGATAGAATGACTCTAGGCTACCAAATGTCTTTTTAAGATCAATGAACTGCGAATTACTCATATTTGCATTCGATGCGATTTTGTCCTTGCAGTAGTTATCGTATATAGCGGCAACGATAGCACCTGAACTGCCGACACCGAAACCTTGCGGAATACTTGAGTCAAAATGCATACCTTGCTCTAAATCTGAACGAAACTTATCCAAATTCAAACTACAAGGAAGGTTGTTGCTTGCCTTAAGACCCTCAAGATGAATCAAGAATTTCTCTAATTTTTTATTAGAGTCCAATGCATCCTCATTAGGTTTTTTCGTAAAGAGCAATTTTCCGTTATAATCATTATAGGGAATAGATAAGCCCATAGAATCATGAATAATTCCATATTCTCCAAAAAGAAGAATTTTACTGTAATACAAAGATTCTTTAAGCATAGTGCTCCATTTTTAGTAGCGGCCCATTTCCAACTTCATCACAAATATACTGCTCATTTTGACAGTAAGCAATTAATTCGTCCTTGATGAAATTTAAGGCAACTTGTTTATATTCAGCGGGATAAAGTAAGTGTACGTTTGCTCCGGCATCTAGTGTTATTGTAAAGGGAATATTATGTGATTCTCGTTTTTGCCAGACTTTATGAATTATGCTAAGTGTATTGGGCTTAAATAACATGAAATACGGATCTGAGGTCATCATCATAGCATGAAGCGTTAAGGCTTCCTTCTCTACTAACCGATTAAAGTCCAAAATGTTCCCATTTTTGAGGATTTTCTGTAAATCAATCATATGATTCTTTGCTTGATAAAATCGATTATCAGCAAAGGGATGGTCATTCATGAGGTCATGCCCAAGGGTTGAACTCACCTTCTTCTCTCCTTTATCTACCAATAATATTGTATCCTGATACGTTTTAAAAATATCATGTACGTCATCATAAGGCACGGCAAAATGATTGCTACTGCCAATATAATCGTCATGCGCACCCCACACACCCATTGGGCCATATACTGAGCGACATGCACTCCCTGACCCTAGACGGCTCAAAAAAGAAGCTTTCTTATAAAAGTCAGCATCAGAAAGTCCTGCTGCATTTCGCTCAATACTCAATACACACAATGCCAAAGCACTAAAACCTGAAGCCGAAGAGGCTATCCCGCTGCTGTGCGGGAATGTATTTTCAGTTTCAATTTTGAATGCATAATTCTTAACATACGGACAATAGCCTTCAATACGATGGAAGAAGGTCTCAATCTTTTTTAGGAAGGAAGGTTGCTCTTGGCCACCAACAAAGACTTGAACACTGCGTTTATCTGCTTTTGAAAAAGACAGATTGGTTGCTGTATAGCAATTCTTGAGGGTGAAGCTAATAGAAGCGTTGGCAGGAAGCTGCACAGGTTTTTTCCCCCAATACTTCACTAGCGCAATGTTTGAGGGGCTTTCCCAAGCCACCGTTCCTGATTCAGGGACGGATAGGTTGGCTTCTGCGGTATATTCTTCTTGAATCATTGTTAAATGTAAGGTTTAAGAAAGGTGTGAAAAAATGGTTGAGAAATAATTATCAACAAGGTTTTTATGAAATCTTTGCACTACAGAATTAAAGACTCGAATTCATGGATCACAGAGAACCCTTTGTCCGCGAAATACACGCGGTCTTGAGCATCTCCTGTCGCAAGGATAAAATCTCCGCCCCAAGCACCTAAGGACTTAACAGCGCCTTTATAATCAGAAAAGTACAGCTGCTTAGCGGTTGGATAACCTAATACTGCACTCATTATTTCTTCATGTTTGACAATCGCTTCATTAAAAACATCAAGCGAGGTTGTATTCATCATTGTTCGGGTTAAGGCTGAGATCTCCTCAACAATTGCAACCAAGTCAATACTAGATTTTTTGTCTTGGTATTTATTGACCTCACTACTACTCTTTTGTTTGGTATTCAGGTATACAAAAAACAGAGAAGCGCTAAAGTCGGGTTTCCATTGTATTTGATTGACTTGTGCAAAACCATCACTAAGTTGATAAGTGATCGCCGAATCTGTCATACCACAAGCAACATCATAGCCGCTTCCGTTGCTCACCTTAAAATGCAATTGCATGGGATCAATACTAAAACATTGTGCCACACAACACAGCAAAGTTGAGCTAGAACCGAGTCCCCAGTCCGTTGGAAACTCCAAAGCCGTTGTCACCTCGCCCTTAAGTCTATTTACCGTATTCGATAGCCCTGCTGCAGCCAATAATATTTCTTTAAGAGTTTCCGCTATTCGGTCATCGTAGCTTTCTACAATTGTTAATTCAGCTCCTTTAAAATGTGCTTCAAACCAAGTTTCGCCTTTTATATCGAGACTTCGCCAATGTAGAATGTCATGGTCGACTTCTTTGTAGTGCAAGACCTGACCTCTCTTGGTCGGAAGCGCTATTGATAAGCTGCCATCAAGAATGGTGTATTCGCCACTTAATAATAGCTTTCCATTTGCTCGAAAGGTTTTCACTTGTTTTGGTTTTGCAACTCTTCTTGGGTAATACCGCGCAAAGCACAGAAATAATCTACCACGGCTTTATGAGAAACCACTTTGTCTGCAAAATGGTCTTTTATGACTTTACGCTCTTCTGCTGTTCCACCCAATTGGTTGATGATGTTCAGTAAATGCATCTTCATATGTCCTTTTTGGATACCCGTTGTTACTAAGGAGCGCACTGCACCAAAATTCTGCGCCAAGCCAACACACGCGATGATTTTCATGAGCTGTGCCGCGTTCGGTTTACCAAGCAATTGATGTGCAAACTTTACCATTGGATGCAAGGCTGTCAAACCACCAATAGTTCCGAGAGCCATAGGTACTTCAATCCAGAAACGAAAGTTTCCATCCGTAATATCTACATGTGTTAAGCTACTGTAGCTCCCATCTTTCGCTGCATAAGTGTGCCCACAAGCCTCAATGGCTCTAAAATCATTTCCTGTCGCAATCACAACGGCATCAATACCATTGAAAATTCCTTTGTTGTGCGTAGTTGCTCTATAAGGTTCAATCTTGGCCACATGAATCGCCTGCTCAAACTTTTTGGCAAATTCCTCAGGAGAAAGATCTGTTCCCTCTGTAAGACTTTCGATGGGGCAAGAAACTTCAGCGCGCACCAAACATTCCGGTGTATAGTTACTCAAGATACACATGATGACCATCACCTTTTTATCCGCCTCAGATAGATCGCTGTTTTCAAGTTCCGCTTGTAAGATTTTTGAAAATTCCTCAAGGATACTATTAATGAAGTTGGCACCCATAGCTTCACAGGTTTCAAACTTCGCCATAAGCTGATAGTAGTTTGGTTCATCATCCGTCTTGTTGACGAGCTGTATATCGAGTATTCCTCCTCCACGCCTGCGCATGTTTTCGGTGAGGTCATTGGTTTGTTCAATAAACTTGTGCTTGATGGATTCAAAAAAGCTTACAAGTGTCTCATATTCTCCGTACCAGGCAAAATGCACATGCCCCACTTTCGTGGTAGAAATTACTTCGGCTTTAAAACCTCCTCGGTTCATCCAAAACGTTGCGTTCTTCGCAGCTGCAGCGACAACGGAACTCTCTTCAATAGCCATTGGCACACAAAAAATCTCGTCGTTGATTAAAAAGTTGGGGGCAATCCCAAAAGGAACATAAAAATTAGAGATTGTATTCTCAATAAATTCATCGTGGATTTTCTGCACCTTGGCATCATTGTGCCAATAGCTTTTAAGGAGCCCAACGCATTCTTCGTCTCCGTCAAGGTACTCATTTGCAATCCACTCGATTTTAGCTTCTTTAGAAAGCTTTGAAAAGCCTTTTACTGATTTCTTAGTCATTCCCTTCTGTATATATCACAAAGTTAGCAGTTCTATGCATTTGAACTGCAAATGCGTTGTTGAGTTTTAAACAGGTTTTTCGAATAGATGTTCATACCCTGTTTTTATATATTGTTAGATCGCAGTGTAATCTTTCCTGACTTCTTGCGTTAGTATAGTAGAAATCATTAAGAGTTCCGTGAAAGTCACGGATGCCAACCGATCCTTCGCAGGGCACGGTGGAAAAAAGATGAGAGGTTTGCACCTAAAAATAAACAGCGAATCCCATTTTATTTCTCTTGATGATGAATTGTTTAACCTTTTAAAACATTTCATTATGTCAAATCAATTTAAAGAAAGGCTCAGAACGTACTCTGACCTCGCGCTTGTAAAAGCGTACAACAATGACCTTGGCCACAATGGCTGGGTATCCTCTAGAGGTGAATTCCACATCGCCCTACGTGCCGAAATGTATCGCCGTGGTCTAAATCCCGGCGCCATTATGCACATGCGTGGGTTTCATCTAAAAAAGGAATTCAAATCTGCACTCGTGGCGATGAACATCCTGCCAATTCAAAAGCTTGGTAAGCAAATCTTAGCTCAGCTCATCTTGGATACCGAAAGTAAAAAGCATGAAGTCGTATTACTGAGCCCAAAGCTCGTGCTATTGAATGACCCGATTGTCAAATTAAAGGAGCATCTAGAATACGACCAATCTCCTATCCTATTTTCGGTGCAACACGAAAATATACAAACTGTGTTTGATGTTTCTGGACTAAAGGATCAATTTTTAATTGGATTCAATACACGTAACAAAATTAAATCTGTGAATTGGATTAATGGAGACGCAAGACATGTATTTCAAATGGCGGTATCGAGTAAAACCTTGTTGAGTATTCCTAAAAAAGTTATTCTCGAATCGTCAAATTATCTCCTTGGAAAAAGAACAGATCTCGAAAGATTTATAAACGATATTGTAAAAATAGAATTGGTAAACCCTTTAAACTCAAACTCATGAAAAATACAATCGAAATTTTAAGTATATGTTTCATAATATGCCTATCCAACGAAGCTTTCAGTCAACCATTTAATGTACCCAGGGGATTTACATACACGGGTGATTCAAAGTACATCAAAAGTTTTGACAACAAGTCAGGGGCAATAGATGAATGCAGAAAGGTGTATGAATTTTATAACGTAAAAACAGATGGTTTTGATATAGATGAGAAATCAAAGGTCCTGACTTTTGTATTCTTTAATAGTGACAGAAGAAATCACATGTACGTTCTTTACGCTGTTAAGTACATGGAAGAATATGATGTAGTTCTGAGTGAGATAAAAAACAAAGACACCTACTTCTTTAGCTACGATGACTATGACGGATATAGTTATGACTTAATATACAGGAAACTATGAAAAACACAATCAAAATTTTAATTCCACTACTCATAATTAGCACCAACCTGATGTCGCAGAAGTTCGACGTGCCAGATGTATTCGAATACACAAAGATAGATGACTATCTGAGGGTATCGAAGAGCAAGAAAGATGCGATAGCTGTGTGCATGAACGTTTACAACTTTTACAATCTAAACACGCTTGATCTTCAGGTGGACAACGAATCAGTTGTACCTGTATTCACGTCATTTGACTCAAAGAAAAAGAATCATGTCATAGTTCTCTTTGTGATGACCTACAATAATATGTATGACGTTGTTCTGAGGGAGATAAAGGACAAGGACTTCTACTTCTTCACGTACAAAGACTATGACGGATATAGTTATGACCTAATGTACAGGAAACTATGAAAAACACAATCAATAACAGATTACAAAATATTCATAACGTATGGGATGTTTCTGAAAAAAACTATCCGATTTGGGCACGTTCATGGACCGAGGGTAATACGATTCAAATACAATTTGGAGAACCTTACACCAGAAAAAAATATGGAGAATCGGCTAAACTTTATTTTAATCAAATAAAGGAATAATGAAATCAATACTTCTACCACTATTTGGCAAAAATAAGAACACGCAAATACCAAAACAGGTAATATTCCGAAGACCATCAAAAATTGCACTTCAAAGTATCACTGAGAATTATATTAAATGGCGCTACCCTGGCGCCGTTTATTGTCATGAAGTAAAGGATCGTCCTTGGTCTATTAGGTGGTACCAATTTGACCCCAAACAAAATACTATGGAACTCTCTGTGTTGTTATTTCTCGATTCGAATTATATTGAGGAGATTTCCGTGCACCTTGTCGGTGACGCTTTTGTTGGTTAAGTTTTGTTTTTTGTATCTTACGTAACGTAAGTGATCGAACTCCATTATAAACACAACATACCTAAAATTAAATTATGATTAAAAGTACCATTCAGGTTTTGGTAGGGATTGTTTTTCTAACGGGACTGATTTTTAAATTTGCGCATTACCCTGGAGCCGGTGTATTACTTGTTATCGCTCTAGTTTCAGGAATCATGCTGTCAGTTGTCGATCTTTATATTGGAAAAAAGACGAATTCATTGTCGCTCACCTATAAATGTGCATTAGGTGCAGGAGCTTCATACATATTAGGTTTGTTGTTTAAAATGATGCATTGGCCGGGAGCAGATATAATCACGATTATTTCAATGTCTGGTTTAGCATTATTACTTGCTTTTTCTGCTTTAAAATCGCAGACTTGGTTCTACGCCTTATTACCCTTATTGTTTTCTGTTACGCTCATTATGGCGCTTTTCAAGATAATGCATTGGCCACAACCGAATCATCTTCTTTATGGTTCTTATTTCGCATATTCATCACTTCTCATAGGAGTTTTAATATTTAGAGGCCTATCTCTCAATAAAACGAATATTAAGATAGGCCAAAGGTTTGGTATTACTGGAGGTTTGGTTTTCATATTATACCTCGTGGAATTAAAGCTTAAATTGTATCCAAATCTTTTTGAAATCAGTCAGAATTCCACACGCATTATACAAGCTATTCTAATGTCAGGTATTGTATTTTCAATTCAGAGCATATTAGTTACATATTCAAAGTCCGAGGTGCTTCAAAGAGACCTACGTGTTCTTAGAAGCACACAAGGTATCTACCTCCTCATGCTATTTATGCTTGTCTTAGTTTCTGCAACGTAACACTATCAATTTCTCAGCTAGATTTTTCAAATTTATTTGAATTAAGCAAAATGGAATAATATCTTTATTGAATCGTTTTTCTTATTTCAGAAGGGCTCCTCGATTTTAAAAACAAAACACATAATAGACAGTATGGAAATAATAATTGGCACACTTGCATTTTTTGTTGGCGGAACCATTGCATGGCTCTTAGTTTCTCAGAAAACTACAAGAAAAATAGCAATCTTAGAAAGTGAACTTAATTCAAAAAATAACATTGCGAATGAAATTGAAGCATTAGAAGCATCAAGACTAAACCTTGAGCGTGATTTGATGGCTGCTGAGTCAAAACGGGATACTGCAATTCACCTCAAAGAACAAATAGATAAAGAGCTAAATGCATTAAAGCAAAATTATGAGGAGAATCAAGAAACATTCAATAAATTAAATAATGAAAACGCCATCCTTAAAGCAAAACAAGCCGCATTACAAGAGAAACTTGATACTCAAAAAACGGATATTGAGGCCTTAAATAAAAAGTTTGTTACTGAATTTGAAAATGTAGCAAATAAAATCCTTGACGATAAATCAGAAAAATTCACAAAGTCAAATAGAACGAATATTGAGGGCTTGTTAAAACCGCTTAGTGAGAAAATCTCCAATTTCAAATCAAAAGTTGAGGAAGTCTACGACAAGGAATCTAAAGAGCGCTTTTCATTGGCAGAGCGTGTTAAGGAACTTGCAACCTTAAACAAGGAAATTAGCGAAGAGGCTAAAAACCTAACAAATGCCTTAAAGGGTGAAGCAAAAACACAAGGAGGCTGGGGAGAAATGATTCTAGAAAGTATTCTTGAGAAATCTGGACTTCGTAAAGATAAAGAGTATTTTATGGAGCATCAGCTACTTGATAAAGATGGTAAACCTATGCGCTCGGAATCTGAGGATAAAAAGATGCGCCCTGATGCTGTGATTAAGTACCCTGATAATAGAAGTGTAATTATCGATTCCAAAGTCTCTCTAAATGCTTTTACTCGCTACAGTGATGCAGAAGAGGTTGAAGTCCAAAAAACAGAACTTAAGGCACATGTCGAGGCCATCAAAAATCACATTTCGTCTCTCAGTAAAAAGGGTTATGATGATTATGACCAAGCGTTGGACTTTGTGATTATGTTCGTACCGAGTGAAGCTGCATATATCGCAGCAATGTCAGGAGACCAAAATTTATGGAGTTATGCTTATGACAAACGGATTTTACTTATGAATCCAACCAATCTCATAACATCATTGAAACTTATAGAGGATCTTTGGAAGCGAGAATATCAAAATGAAAATGCCATTGAAATTGCTGATCGTGGTGCTAAGCTTTACGATAAATTTGTTGGTTTTGTTGAAAATCTAGAAAAAATAGGCGGTTATATTGAGAAAGCACAAAATAGTTACAGCGAAGCGCACAGTCAACTTGGTACAGGTAATGACAACCTAGTTAGACAGGCTACGAAGCTGAAAAAGTTAGGGCTTAAGACTAAAAAGGCTCTTCCTGAGCAAATGTCAAACGATTCATTAGAAAATGATGCAGAATAAAAAAGCTTTAATCATTGGAGCCACAGGTGCCACAGGGACAGCGCTCTTAAATCAACTACTCGACAGTGAGCATTACGGCAAGGTTCATGTATTCGCCAGAAAAGATATTGGCTTAAAACATAGCAAACTAGAATGGCATATTGTTGACTTTGATAAAGTTGATTCATGGAGAGATCTTTTGAAAGGTGATGTCTTATTTTCTGCATTGGGCACAACACTGAAGATTGCGGGAAGTAAAGAGGTGCAATACAAAATTGACTATACATATCAGTATGAAGTCGCAAAAGCCGCAGCAGAAAACGGAACTCCTTCCCTCCTGCTCGTAAGTTCAGTAGGTTCAAGTAGTAGGTCGCCCTTCTTCTATACAAAAATTAAAGGCCAACTAGAGGATGCTGTCCGTATGATGAAGTTTACAAACGTGCATATATTTCAACCCCCTATGCTAGAACGCGGTAGCTTTTTACGGAGTAACGAAAAATCAGGTATAAAATTCTTAAATATGGTCAATAAGTTAGGTGTCTTGCGTTCTCAAATGCCAATGCCAGTTGAGTTTTTAGCAAAACAAATGGTTAGGATTTCCAATCAGCAATACATGGAAAAAGTAAACGTTTATAATCCTAAACAAATCTGGAAGCTTTAATTAATTAAATAATTAATAAGAGAGATGCATCGAACAAGGTTAAGCAACATGTAAATATTCCAGTTCCATAACCGCTCCGTCTAACCCCCATTTTAGCTTACCTGGTTCATTAATTTCATAATATTTTGTCTGAAACAATCCGTTTTCCCATTCGGGATGGTCCTCGAAGAACTGAATAACTATTTTTTCACGCATATAAAAACCATCGTTCATAATATGTTCATAAACAAAGGCTTTTCGACCGTCAACCAGAACGCTGAGACCAACGTTTTCGGGCTTTACTATTGTTTTAAAATCTGTAACATGCACAACTGGGATTAGTCTTGAGGAAAGAGGCTTTTTCATAATTTTATTTTGTCAATAATACATTCGGAAGACGTAAAGTATTTACGAACAAACACAATCTTCGTTATAATCACTTATTTTCGTTAAAAAACTAAAGACATCAAAGTAAGTATTGTTTTACCCTTCAGAAACGCCGAGAAATATCTAAAAGCTTGTTTGGACTCAATCACAAACCAAAACCATAAGAATTGGCAGCTGCTAGCTGTTGATGACCATTCAAAAGATAATTCAGCAAACATTTTTAAATCTTATCAGGATCCGAGAATAAAACTCCTCAAGAATGAAGGTTATGGCATTTTAGCAGGACTGCAAACTGCACAAAAACACATTAATGGCGAATGTGTAACACGAATGGATGCTGATGATATTATGCCACGAGATAAACTTAAAAATTTACTTACAGTCATTCAATCTAATTCCGAAGGAATAATTGCAACGGGTTATGTAAATTACTTTGGGGAAAACGAAATATCTGAAGGCTACCTTCGTTATCAAAATTGGCTCAATAAAACTGCCAAAACCAACTCCTTTTACGAACACATTTATAGAGAATGCGTGGTCGCATCTCCCAATTGGATGATGAGCCGTGCTGATTTTGAAGCAATGGATGGCTTTAACAAGCTAAAATACCCTGAGGACTACGATATGGTATTCCAATGGAAAAAGCATAGCTTAACGATAAAATCTTGTGACTACAATACCCACCATTGGAGAGAGCATAAAGAAAGAACGAGTAGAAACTCAGAAACCTATCAACAAGAAAGCTTCTTTAGGCTGAAGATCGCCTATTTCTTAAAAGAATTCCAGATCAAAAAAATATATCTTTTGGGTACGGAAAGAAAAGGAATACTAACCGCGAAATTACTCAAAGAAAATTCATCTGATTTTCAATGGTTCACGCACAGATCGAAACAAATTGGAAGTGAAAAAGAAAATAAAAAACTAGAGGATGTAAAGGAATTACCTAGAGATGGGATTTGCATTCTTGCTATTTATCCAAATACAGCGGAAAGAAAAAGGCTAGAGCTTTTTTTGGAAAAAAAAGGCTATAAAATAGGATCAACAGCACATTATTTTTAGCTTTCGCCGTAAAACGTCACTTTTCAGATTAATAAGGCTCGACCTCTAAAGGGCGGAACATATTTCTAGCGACTTCTCTTGAATAGGCATTGTAATGCCACCATTCCGTTGGTAACTGGCGAAACCCTTGACTCGCCATCACTTTTCTAAGTAGCAACCGGTTTTCGCTTTGATCCATAGTTAACTCTCCCGTTTTCAGATAATACGTTTCCATATTTGGAAAGGCGATATCTCTAAAGTCATCAAATCCAGCCCCCATATCCAAAGGAATACGGTTTGTTTTACAAATAGTAATATCTACTGCACATCCCATATTATGTAGGCTTAAATTTGCAGGATTAGAAACATATTTACCACGCTCTCTTACAGGAACTGTATCAAGGGCATTCCACATCAAACTTTGGACACTCACAGGTCTTGCCGCATCATATATTAAAAGGTGCAAGGCAGAGTCTATAGCAGTCAAATAACTCTGGCAATACGAAAGACGTTGAGCAACCTCAGGCTGTAAATACGCTCTTTTGGTTCGCTCGTATAAAACCATACCCATAAAATTGTCCTCTGTTGCATACTTCAAATCAACATATATATTATCACTGTATCTTTTTATATCTACAAGCCCTTCAAAAGTTTCGGGCCCTAAATCTTCGACCACAGGTATTTCCTGATTGGCTTTTGACGGCTTTTGTATTGCTAAGGCTGTCGCTTCTGAATCAGAACAGCTGGTAAGTAGGCAGAGAGCTATGATTAACTTAAATTTTATCATAACATCAAGGCTTTCATTTCTGAACAAATCTTTTCCTTAAGCCCGTTGGAAATAGGGATAAGAGGTAAGCGCATGTGGTTATTACAAATACCTCGATATACTAAAGCCTCTTTAACTCCTCCAGGATTACCTTCAGTAAAAAGTAAGCGAATCATATCAAATAACTCAAAATGCTCCTTTTTTGCTGAATCCAATTCGTTATTAAGTGTGTGATTAACCATGCTACTAAATCGTTCAGGAAGCGCATTTGCGATAACAGAAATCACTCCCTCTACGCCCATGGAAATTAGCGGCATAGTTATCGCATCGTCACCGGATAAAACCGTAAAGTCATGAGGTTTGTTTTTAAGAATCTCCATAATTTGATCTAGATCTCCTGACGCCTCCTTCATGGCAACTATATTTGGTAATTTCGCTAGTTCTAGTGTAGTCGCTGCGGAAACATTTGAACTTGTACGCCCGGGAACATTGTACAAGATGATTGGTAAATCAGTGCTCTCTGCAATTTTTTTGTAATGGGCAATAATCCCATCTTGTAATGGCTTATTATAATAAGGCGAAACGGATAGCAATCCATCCACCCCATCAGGTAGTAATTTGATTTTCGAACAAACATCTGCTGTGTGATTACCGCCTAAACCATAAACAATAGGTAGTCTATCTTGATTTACATCAATCACATGGTTTAACACTTTCATCTTTTCATCTTGACTAAGAACTGGAGATTCACCTGTAGTACCTTGTACTACTAGAAAATCTGTTCCGCCTTTTATCTGAAGTTGAACGAGGCGTGTTAAGCCTTCAAAGTCAATGTTACCGTTTTCTTGAAATGGTGTAACCAAAGCAACACCAGTCCCTTTAAATCTGTGGTTCATGCGCATTAATTTTTTTTAATGTTTCTACAACAAAATGAATCACTTCATTAGGTGAGTCAGATGCCGAATTTAATTCGAGGTCATAAGAACTGTCTTCCGTTAGCTCGGAGTTCACGAGAATTTTTTTATTTATTGAAGTTTGCTTTATAGCGTTTTTTAAATGCTTATTTATTACGCCAAAACAAAGGAGTACATCAAAAGGTTTTTTGATTTCAGAAGCAAGTTGATGGTCTTTGAGACCTCCGAAAAAGGAATAATCATTTGGACTATTGTAATAAATTAAAAAATGAGGTGATAGCATGTTTTTATCAATGCCTTTCGGTGTACTAACAATAATAATCACACGTTCAACAGTACTCTCATTTAAGGCCTCATCTAATCCTTTTCGAAAATTTTTTAGTGCGATTTCATCCTCAAAATTGTAGGTCACCAACAATGAGTTAATATTGCCCCAAATTGAGTCTTTAATCATGCTTTATTCTTTTCAAAAATTCATTTTCATCAACAATCTCTATACCTAAATCAGTAGCCTTCTTTAGTTTTGAAGGCCCCATGTTGGCACCGGCAACAAGTAAATTGGTTTTTTTCGAAATCGAAGAACCATTTTTACCTCCATTCGACTCGATGAGCTTTTTCATCTCATTCCGCGAATATATCTCAAAGGTACCAGAAATAACAATAGTTTGAGCTTCGAGAAAAGATGAGGAAAGAGTTTCTTCTTCTTTTTCAAATACAAGCCCCGCATTCTTTAGTTTCTGAATTAGCGAAAGGTTATGTTCATTATCAATAAATTCACGAATGGATTGTGCTATTTTCTCTCCAATTTCATCCGTATCTACTAATGAATCATACGGCGCAGCTATAATTTGATCCATCGTTTTAAATGCTTTTGCCAATTTTTTAGAAACAGTCTCGCCAACGTAACGTATGCCCATGCCAAAAAGTACCTTTTCAAACGGTTGATTTTTTGAGGTCTCAATTCCTTGTAGCAGATTATTAACAGATTTATCAGCCATTCTTTCCAAGTCTATAAGCTGTTCAAATTTAAGTGCATATAAATCTCCTATATCTTTAATCAATCCATTTTCTACAAGAGCATCTATCGTTTCAGCACCCAAACCATCAATATCCATAGCTTTTCGACTAATAAAATGTTCGATCTTTCCCTTTATTTGTGGCGGGCATGCTGAAGAATTCCTGCAATAATGCTGTGCCTCTCCATCCCCTTTATATAACACTGACTGGCAAGAAGGACATAAAGTTATAAAATGGACTTTCTTTGACGCTGATTGTCTTTTGGAAAGATTCACTCCAACAATTTTTGGGATAATCTCACCACCTTTCTCAACATAAACCATATCCTGATCATGAAGATTAAGCTTGTCAATTTGTTCTGCATTGTGCAGTGAGGCTCGCTTTACTGTTGTCCCTCCTAGATAAACAGGGTTAAGGTTAGCGACAGGCGTTATTGCTCCTGTTCTTCCAACTTGGTAACTAACGTGATTTATCTTGGTTTCAGCCCGTTCCGCTTTAAATTTGTAAGCAATCGCCCAACGCGGTGATTTCGCAGTATAACCCAATTCTTCTTGCTGTAGGTATGAATTGACTTTAATTACGATCCCATCTATTTCAAAAGGAAGTTTTTTCCTTTGTGAATCCCAAAAATCAATAAATGATAAAATACCTTCTACGTTCTTTACTTTTTCTATTTTACGCTGTCTACTTGAAGGTGTCTTGAATCCCATAAGCTCTGCATTAGCCACAGCTTGATAGTGAGAGTCATAGGAACTTCTCTCCTCATTAATTCCGTAGAGATAGCAATCTAGATTTCTTTTGGAAACGACACTTGAATCCTGAAGCTTAAGTGTTCCTGACGCCGTATTTCTTGGGTTAGCGAATAAAGGTAAGTCGCTAGATGCACGTTCAATGTTGAGCCGGTCAAATTCTAATAATGGCAAAAATATTTCACCTCGAATTTCAAAATCAATTGGAAATTCGCCATTGAGCCTTAGCGGTATACTTTTGATTGTTTTTACATTTTCAGAGACAAGTTCACCTTGTGTTCCATCTCCTCTAGTGACTGCCGAGTGAAAGGCACCATTCACATAGCGCACACCAATCGCCACGCCATCATATTTGAGCTCGCAAACATATTCAATATCTTGCTCAATTGTTTTTTTAATTCTCTCCTCCCATTCAATTATTTCTTCTTTTGAATAGCTATTCGATAGTGAGAGCATGGGGAAACGATGCTTGACAGTTTCAAAATTCTTGACTACAACACCTCCAACACGTTTAGAAGGACTATTTGATGCTACGAGTGAAGGAAAACAATCTTCCAATGCTTCTAACTCTTTTAGGAGCATGTCAAAATCATAATCGGAAACGAGCGATTCGCTTTTCACATAATACATATAATTGTAGTGATGTAAGCGCTCGGAAAGTTCAATAATTTTTTTTTTAGCTTCCTCCAATTCCATACCTTAAAGGTAGTTATTTCCTAGCTTTGAGCATGCGCCATTTGCCCTGCATGTCTTTTCTTTTTTCAACACTATTGAAACCCAATTCTATGAGTAATTTTCTTGTATTCTCTAGGTGTAAATAATGACACTCAAAATAGATAGCTCCGCTTGTTGATAAAAAGGGTAAAACAGCCTTAGCAATAGCCCTATAAAATACCAATGGATCATCGTCCGGAACAAACAATGCTTCATTAGGCTCATGGTTGAGCACTACTAAATCCATATTGTCTTTTTCTGCTTGAGGTATGTAGGGTGGGTTGGATACGATGACATCAAACAATACTTTTTTGGTAAGGTCCTTGAGGGTGTTTTTAAATTGATTCGTATTTAATACATCTGATTCTTTAAATTGAACGGGGAGTTTGAGCGATATGGCGTTCTCCTCAGCTAATGAAATTGCATTTCTTGAGTTTTCAATACCTGAGACTTGTGCATCAGGAAACAACTGGCTTAAAGCTAGTGTGATACAACCACTCCCGCTGCATACATCAAGTATATTTGATGGTTCAAAAGCCTGGTCGTTTACAACCCAATCCACAAGCTCTTCAGTTTCTGGTCTTGGTATCAAACCTCGCGCATCTGATTTCAGTTCCAGACCATAAAACTCAACTTCGCCGATTATGTGCTGAAAGGGCTCTTTGTTATGTAATCGCTGAACGATGTTATTTATTACATTGGTCTCAGCAGCACTGAATTGATGGCTTCCCATTGAAATTTGTTCAATAGGAGAAATACTTAAAAAGTGTATAAGGATTTGTCGCCAAATCTGTTGAATCTCAGTTATGGAAAAGTCTTTTTCCAAGGCACGCTTGAAAATATCCTTTTGAACTTTAAAATCTACAAAAAACTCAGAAGTCATCTCTTTTTTCTCAACGATATAAATTCTTGTATTTTTTCATTTTCAATAAGAACATGAAGGTTGTAATAGGCGATTTTCCAAACCCCATTTTGAAGGACGCAAATACCTGTGGCGCGACAAGATTCCATCCATGTATCGAGGTCTTCATCGAACCAAGCAGTTTTTCCGTCTTCTGAAAAGTTCCATTTTCTATTTGAAGGCTTGAAATCCCATGCTGCTCCCTTATCAAAGTAGGGCTTGCAAAACTTCTTGAATTCTATTTTATCCCAACGTTCGTTTGGCGCAGTGCCAAGAAAAACGAAATCCGAAGAGGTAACCGAAAAATAGGAATCAAAAGATGCATTTGCTGCACTTTTATGCCATTGATTGACTAACTGATTAGGAACTTTAACTTGCGAAAAAATAAGAATAGAAAAGCTATAAAAAAGAAGCCCTAACACCAAACGCATATCTATTTCTTTTTAGAACGTTTTTTACAAACTTTTGCCGCTTTGTAAATATTAATTACACCTCCTGTAACTGACTTTTCTGCAAAACCTTCAACCTTAGGATACTTAGTAGAAGTTTCATACATGATTTCTTTAATTTCTTTCATCGTCAATTTAGGGAAGTAGGATTTCAGCATTGCCGCTGCCCCCGCAACCATTGGTGCTGCCATTGAAGTGCCTTGAAGATTCATGTATTCGCTCTGTGGTACAGCATTGAAGATTTCAAATCCTGGTGCAAAAACATCAACTCCTTTTGCTCCATAATTCGAAAACGAAGCTACCAATTCTGAACCTTTATTCTTTGTAGATGCACCTATCGTTACGAAATGATCTAATTGCTCCGTTTGAAAGCTGTACATGGATGTTGGGTAATTAGGCTCAACATCAATATCCTTAGCATCGTTTCCGGCTGCATGGATCAATAAAACGCCTTTTGAATCTGCATACTTAAATGCCTCGTAAACTTCTTTTTGGTGTGGCGAATATGCTTTCCCAAATGACATATTGATTACCTCCGCCCCGTTATCTACAGCATATCTTACGGCTAGCGCAATGTCTTTGTCAAACTCATCTCCATTAGGAACCGCTCTTAATACCATTATTTTTACATTTTCAGCTACACCATCACCACCTAGGGTATTGCCTCGAATAGCACCGATAATACCAGAGACGTGCGTACCGTGAAGCGCATCGGGACCTTCAACATCTGCATTACCATAGTTTATATCTGAAAAATCGTTTGGATCATCACCTATCAAACTACGATCATCAAAATCTACGTTCAAATTATAGTCCATTTGAGACTTGATGTAATTTTGTGCATCCTCGGGGAGTTTATCCAACATACCCATGTACTGCTCGAATTGAGCTCTGCCGCTGGCCACCTCTTCTTTTACTTTAAGATACAATTCATACTCTGCATCTTTTTCAATACTATTTGGATCAATTCCATCATACTTTGGAGCTAAAGTGGCTAAGATTCTTGTTTTTTCAAGTCTAGCCTCATTGACGTGTTCACCTGCTGCATTACCTAAAAAATTCCAACCATGAATATCATCGATGTAACCGTTATTATCATCATCGATACCATTACCAGCAATTTCTCCTGAATTAACCCAGATTTTACCATCTAAGTCTTTATGTTCAATATCCACTCCCGAATCAATCACTCCTACAATTACAGTCTTTGATTCCTTTTTCTTCAAATACTTGTAGGCCTTTTCCGTAAACATACCTTGACCTTCTTGATTGTACCAATTAAGGGTGCCTTCTACTGGTTGAGCTATTGCTTTAGCGCTAATAGCAATCGCAAAAATTGCTATACCTTGTTTTAAATTTGTCATACTCATTTTATTGTATTGATATTTTATATTTTTTTGATTAAGATTCTATATTTTCAATTAGCGAAAATAATCCATAAATTAGATTAAACAAGAATTATACCATGAAATATCTATCGCTTTTTATCATTTTAATTATGATGAATCAGGCAATTGGACAAAGCGACTATTTCACTTTTGGACAATTTATTAAACAAAAAGAGAGCAAGATTAAAATGCCTTTTGCCCTTAAAAACTCTAGCAAAAACAAGTCTTACTTAACTGCACATGGCATTCGATTGAAGCATGAAACAAAAAATTACATTTATTGTAATGCCGATGCTGACTTTATGTATAATGCTTCTGAAAACGGGTTGATCGAGCAAGTTTATTTTCAGATATCACAACCTAAATCCCTTTCAGACAGTGCTGTAATTCATCACAAAGCTAATCTTGTTCATTCTGGAATCGGAGGATTAGACACGAGCTATACAGGGAAAGATGTAATTATTGGTGTTGTTGATCAAGGTATTGATTTTAATCATCCTGATTTCAAAAACGAAGATGGTAGCACACGAGTTTTACGTTATTGGGATCATACTATAAACAATGAAAGTCATCCAAATTTTTATGATTATTATGAGAGAGGTGTTCTTTGGGATAGTACATCAATTAATAATGGTAGTTGCACAAGTTTAGAGGTGAGTTCAGCACATGGATCGACAGTAGCCGGCATGGCTGCTAGTAACGGAATGGCAAATGGAACAAACAAAGGTTTTGCGCCCCAAGCTGATTTGGTTATTGTTGAAACTGATTTCAACCAAACTACCAATAATTGGAAGCTTACTATTGCAGATGCCTGTGACTACATATTTAAAGTGGCTGATTCCCTAGGAAAACCAGCTGTAATTAACCTTTCTCTTGGTGATTATTATGGTTCGCACGACGCTACCGATCCTGCTGCTGAGTTAATGGAAACATTACTAGATGAAAAAGGGGGGCGGATTATCGTTTGTGCTGCTGGAAATTCTGGTAGTCAAGGCCCATATCATGTTGGTGCAGAAGTCACCTCTGACACTTCATTTGTTTGGAGTATACCCAACCCCAACCCCACTATCGTAAACAACACCTCCGATGTCGTTATTTATGACTTTGTCGTCGACACATCTCAAGCAAATTTTAATTTCAGTATTTCAGCTCACGACATCAATAATAATTATTCGAAGAGGGGAGCTACGTCTTTTGGTACATTCGACTCAGGCTTTGTATCTGGAACACCCATTTTTGAAAACATAAATAATGCCAATGGTGATTTAATTGCCGTGGCATTTATATATCGTGAAATCCAGGCGGGAAATATTGTTGGCCAGATTGCAGTGACGGGTAATGGCTTTTCTGCAATAGACTCCTTGAATTATGCTTTTGGTTTTCAGACCTATGGAGAAGGACATTTTGATCTTTGGGGCGGATCCTTTTCTGGGAGAAGTGACTTTATTTCAGAAACGCCAAACATCTCTTTATTTCCTGAAATCATCCATTACAATATGCCCGATACATTACAAACTATAGTTGACTCCTGGAATTGTTCGGAAAAGGTAATTTCCGTTGGGAATTTAAGGAATAGAATGAGTCATGTTGATTTTAATGGGAATACATATACTGCATCTACAGGTATTGCCGTTGGAGAGTTATTCTCGGGTAGCAGCAAAGGCCCTTCAAGGACAGGAGTTCAAAAACCAGACATTACCGCCTCAGGTGATATTTCATTAGGATCAGGACCTTTTTCTTGGCTGAACAACCCTGCATTGGCGGGATCTATTGATCAAGGCGGATTCCATGTGAGAAACGGAGGGACTTCAATGGCCTCTCCTCAGGTGGCGGGAATTGCAGCCTTATACCTTCAGAAGTGTCCAAATGCTAGCTACTCAGATTTTAAAAATGACTTGATACAAAATGCAGACATCGACCAGTATACAGGAAATACACCAAATTACGCTTATGGCTATGGTAAAGCGAACGCGCTTCAAACGCTGTTGGCTAAAAATGAAAACGTTTTAATAACCGCTCCTGATGGTATTTGTCCCGGCGAAGTTGCTACAATTAGTTATACGTCGGAAGTGACACCTTCTGCAATTTCATGGTCTAATGGCTCGACTAACTCAGTAATTGTAACTACTTCACCCGGCAATTATCAAGTTACTTTAGAAGGAGCATTAGGTTGTAAGTACCGATCTGATGTACATACAGTTTTTAGTTTCACAAATCCCATTGTAGATGCAGGTAATGACTATCTGCTTTGTCCAAATTCATTATTTACCCTCTCAGCAACTGGCACTGCGGAAAACTACATATGGAATAATAATATTACTCAAGGCGAAGTTTTTACAGTTTCTGCCGGCGAATATATTGTAGAGGGAATAAACAATTCTGGTTGTTCAGCTATGGACACACTCTATATTGAATTGCTATCAACACCACCCGTGTCATACAATGAGCTCATAACTGAAATGGGCGTTAATCAAAACGCCTTTAATGTCAGCGTTGGAAGTCCTGAAAACGGAGTTTACTCAGGACCAGGGATTATTGGAACAAGCTTCCACCCTGCTCTAGCTGGTGTAGGATTGCATGTCGTTACCTACACCATCATAGATGGAAATGGTTGTGCTGTGTCTGACTCATCCATCATAAACGTTTACGACGACCTCGCGACACCTAATCTGTCCAACTTAAGTTTTTCTATGAGCCCAAATCCTGCACTCGACGAGGTTATTATTAACACGAATCTACCTTCCGTTTTTGAAGTTCAAGACATTAAAGGAAGAGTTGTTTTAGCAGAAAAAGTAAATGAATCAACAAAATTGAATCTAAATAAACTGGCACCTGGTGTCTATTTTGTAAGGGGGAGAACTTTAGATTCCAACAAATGGAATTCAAAACGGCTCAATAAAATCAGATAAAAAGAACTAGGCCGGTAAGGTTTTTATATTTTTAGGGAATGACATTTAAGAAAATTATCAACCATTTTTCTGATATAAGTGCAGCTCACTTCCACGATATCGTTGCATTACGAATCAAAATATTCGTGATTGAACAAAATTGTCCTTACCAAGAATTAGATGGAAAAGACAAGGATGCGATTCATCTCTATTATATGGACAGTGAAGATACCGTTGTTGCAGCTACAAGAATCCTACCAGCACAAATTTCTTATAAAGAGGTGTCTATTGGGAGAGTTGTAGTTGCTGAAGAATTACGTGGCACTGGACTCGGTCATGAATTAATGAAACAGTCGATGTTATGTGTCAAAGCGCAATTTGGAAATGTAGATGTGCGTTTATCTGCTCAAAAACACCTTGAACATTATTATGAAAAACATGGTTTTAAATCTACAGGAAAAGAATACCTGGAAGATGGAATTCCACATGTTGAAATGCTTTATCAATCTTAAACCATACTATGAAACGAAACTTTAAAACAACGCTACTTTTCTATTGCCTATTCTGTTTTTCATGGGCTCAAAAATCAACTATCGATGTGTCTTACATGGATCAAAACGAAATCGCTACTGATGATTTTTTCATGTTCGCCAACGGAACCTGGGTATCGAATAATGAAATACCACCATCAGAATCACGTTGGGGAAGTTTCAATGAACTTGATAAAGCCAATAAAATCAAACTGAAAGCCATTCTTACCGGTTTTGAGCAAATGAATGCTGAAAAAGGTAGTGATGCGCAACTTCTTGGTGATTTTTACAGCTCTTACATTAACATGCGACAACGAAATGCTAAAGGTTTTACAGAGGTTGGACCATATTTCGAAAGAATAAAAGCAGTTGAAAACTATGAAGAACTTACGGTTTTAATGGCCGAATTTAAATCGCTTGGTCTTGGCGCATTGTTTGGCTTTGGGGTCGGTCAAGACTTAAAAAATGTTGAATCTAATATTTATTATTTAAGTCAAGGTGGTATAGGTTTACCAAATAAAGAATATTATACAGAAGAAAATAAAAAAGAAATAAGGAGTAAATACGAGGTGTTTATTAGCGACATGTTCTCTTATTTTACGGGGCTTCATGGAGCTGCAATTGCACAAGATCTTATTAAGCTTGAGACAGCACTTGCTGAAAAGATGTTTGCACCTGCAGAGCTTCGCATTCCGGAAAATACATACAATAAGATGAGCTATGAAGAAGTCATAGAAATGATGACTCCTTTCGATTTTGATTTATACGTGAATACACTTCAAGTATCAAAGCCTGATTCTTTAGTAGTTAGTACGCCTAACTTCTTTAAAAACATGAATAATCTATTTAAAGACTTTAAACTTGACACTTGGAAGAACTATTTGTATTGGAACCTAATGAGAGATGCAGCGCCTTATTTGAGTCAGGATCTTGTGGATCTTAATTTTGGTTTCTACGGAAAGGTATTAAGTGGAAAGAAGGAGCTTAAAGGAATTCAAGATAGAGCAATAGAAGAAATAACAAATTCCGTTATTGCAGATGTTTTAGGTAAAGCTTTTGTTAAGGAACATTTCAGTCCCGTAGCAAAAGCAAAGGTCGACACCATGGTTGACAATCTTCTAAGTGTCTTTAGAACTAGAATAAATCAATTAGATTGGATGTCTGCTATCACCAAAAAAGAAGCATTGATAAAGCTCAATGCTATTGGAAGAAAACTTGGTTATCCCGACAATTGGGAAGACTACTCCTCACTAAACATTTCAAAAGAATCTTATTTCAATAATATCTTGACGCTTAATCAGTTTGCTGTTGCTGATAATTTTGCAGACATAAATAAACCCGTTGATAAGGATGAATGGGGAATGCCCGCACATATGGTGAACGCCTATTACCATCCATTGTTAAATGAAATTGCATTTCCAGCGGGAATAATGCAACCTCCATTTTTTGATGAGCATGCGGAGGATGCTGTTAATTACGGTCGCATAGGTATGGTAATTGGACACGAATTCACACACGGATTTGACGATATGGGTTCAAAATTTGCTGCCGATGGAACTTTTAGAAATTGGTGGACAGAGGAGGATCGTGAATTATTTGAGGAAAAAACAGAAACGCTTGGCGCTACATATTCCCAATTCTGCCCCATAACGGACAATTGTGTTAATCCTGACCTCACAATGGGCGAAAATATTGCGGATTTGGGTGGATTAACAATGGCATATCATGCCTACACCATAACGAATGAATTTAAAGCCAAAGGAATTCGCGAAGGGTTTTCACCGGCTCAGCGCTTCTTTATTTCTTATGCACAGCTTTGGAAAATTAAGTATACCGAAGAAGAAATGAAAAATAGGATTGCAAATGACCCGCATTCTCCTGGAATGTATCGTGTAAATGGTCCACTAATGAATTGCCCAGAGTTCTTTGAAGCCTTCCAAGTAAAAGAATCACATCGTATGCGAAATAAAGAAGGTTCGGTATCAAAAATATGGTAGAAAAAATACTAAAGAGAAGCTAAAAACTTAGAACGCAGGACTCTTTCTTGGGTTCCCTTTTTCATGTTTTTGACTGTGATTTCATTTGAATTTCGTTCATCCTCACCAATCATAATTACAAATCGAGCATTTCTTGCGTCAGCATATTTAAATTGCTTTTGAATCTTAACATTAGTGGGGTATAATTCACAATCATAGCCTTTGGATCGTATCTCACTTGCTAAATCCAAACTGGCTAAAGTATCGTCTCCTCCAAAGTTTAAGATCAAATAAGAGATACTACTTTCTGTTGAATCTGGAAATAAACGTAAATCATTAAGGACATCATAAATTCGGTCTGCACCAAATGAAATGCCTATACCCGATACATCCTTGAGTCCAAATTGCGCTGTTAAATCATCATAACGACCACCACCACAAATGCTTCCCATTTTCACATTATCTGCGGTTACTTCAAAAATTGCCCCAGTATAGTAGTTCAGACCTCTAGCCAAGGTTATATCAAATTCCAAACGACCACGATTAAGACCCAAACGCGTCACTTGTGCAATTACCGTTTTTAGTTCTTCAATCCCAGTCATTCCAATATAAGAGTCCTTTAGAAAATCTGACATCAAAACAATCTTCTCATCATTAGAACCTTTAAATGAAAAAAGCGGTTCAAGAAGTCCAATAGCCTTCTCGGGTACATTTTTGTCTCTCATCTCTTTTAATACACCTTCTGAGCCTATTTTATCTAACTTATCAATAGCTGTAACGATCGTGACTAAAAAAGAGGCAGCACCGCTCTTTTCTGCTATTCCGGAAAGGATTTTTCTATTGTTTATTTTTATTGCAAAGCTAGGCAGTTTTAAACCTGACAGTACTTCATCAAAAATTTGAATACATTCTAATTCATATAATAAAGAATCGCTTCCTACCACATCAATATCACACTGAGTAAACTCCTGATATCTTCCGTGCTGTGGGCGATCTGACCTCCATACAGGCTGAATCTGATAGCGTTTAAATGGAAACGAGATTTCATTCTGATGCTGCACAACAAAACGCGCAAATGGCACTGTAAGGTCATAGCGCAAGGCTTTTTCGGATATGGAGTTTGAGAATTTCAATAGATCATTACTTTCCAAAGCAGAAACATCTGCTTTTTTAACTTTCTCCCCAGAGTTTAAAATTCTAAAGATTAAACGATCTCCCTCTTCCCCGTACTTCCCCATCAAAGTAGACGTAAGTTCAAAACTCGGAGTTTCAATGGCTTGATAACCGTACTTTTTAAATACGGAACGCATGACTTCAAAAATATAATTTCTCTTCTGTACGTCTTCCGGAAGGAAATCCCGAGTGCCTTTTGATATTCTTGGTTTATTAGACATTACTTTTTATTTTCTTGAAGATACATCTGATATATCATACCATCTGAGAGACCGATTTTCGGAACATGAATCAATTTCGATTTGAAATTAGACAAGATATTCGTATAGATTTCAAGTGCAGGTACAATGACATCGGCACGGTCCGGTCTCAATTGAAATTTTTTCATTCGGTCACTCAAATCTAATGAATCAAGTTCTATCCT
The DNA here is from genome assembly GCA_029251865.1 of Crocinitomicaceae bacterium. GTDB lineage: Bacteria > Bacteroidota > Bacteroidia > Flavobacteriales_D > Crocinitomicaceae > UBA952. The sequence continues at coordinate 28,311 of JAQXCN010000074.1, forward strand.
GAGCGCATCTAGCGCATCTAAAGAGGCAGCCTCGTTAGGACCAAGAGCTAAAAGCTTGTGTGCTTTATTTATATTTCCTCCTGTGCCGAAAATGCGATACTCCTCGAAAGGAAGCAAGTAATCTGAGATCCACCCGGTAATTTCTTTCCAAACTTCATCATTAATTTTCCCTTTAAGCATTCGTAATGTTCCTACTTTAAATGATTTTGAACCAACCTTTTCACCTTTTTTGAAAATATTAATCTCTGTTGAGCCTCCACCTACGTCAATAACAACAAAAGGATGACCTTTGTCAAAGTCCAAAAGCATAAATGTTCCAAGAATAACATTCGCCTCCTCTGCTCCTGAGATGATTTCTAAATCTATTCCTGTAGCGCTTTTAATATCCGTTACTATATGATCTGCATTCTCTGCTTCGCGCATTGCAGATGTTGCAAAAGCCTTCAGTTCCTTTACCTCAAAGATATCAGTAATGATCTCAAAGGCTTTCATTGTATTAATAAGATTAAGTTTTTTATTAACGTCAACACGGCCGAGAGAAAAAACATCATCACCGAGACGCAAAGGAATTCTTGTATATGAAATCTTTTTCACAAAAGACCTACCAGAATCATGCACTACTTCGCCGATTAAAAGTCGCGCGGCATTCGTTCCAATATCAATTGCTCCATATTTCATAGTACAAAATTAAAAATCTATTTAAAGTAAGAATTGCTATTGCGATGATTTGTGTTTTTTGTTCCTTTGTAAAATGAAGAAAATCAATTTTTCATTCACTAATAATGAAATACCCAAGAAAGGAAGCGTACTGATTTCAGACCCTTTTCTCAACGACCCATACTTTGGGCGTTCTGTCGTTATTCTCTGTGAACATAATGATGACGGAACATTTGGTTTTGTGCTAAATAATTTTGCGGAATTAGATCTTCATAAAATCGATGACAAATTCCCGGACATTAATGCTAAAATTGGTTTCGGAGGACCTGTCTCGAAGGACAGTCTTTTTTTTATTCATGCCTTTGGCAAAGAGGTAGATAATTGTTTGCAAATTCAAAAGAACCTTTATTATGGTGGAGATTTTGATCAAATCTGTGCGATTTTAAAAAAGAATCCAGAGGCCAAAGAAAAGATTAGGTTTTTTATTGGTTATTCCGGATGGGATAAAGATCAATTAGATGATGAGTTAAGAGAAAACTCCTGGATTACGGTAAATAACGTGGATCATGAATTAATTTTAGATACTTCTTTAGATGATCTATGGAAAATGACACTTGAAATGCAAAAAGGCAAATTCAAGATGATATCTAAGTTTCCGAACAATCCTAATGACAACTAATAACTCAATTTTTACTTTTTTTTGGCCCTACAATAAAAAGACTTTATTATTCTAAAGAATTCATTATCTTTGCACTTCAAAAAAATGGTCACCCTCCTCTAATAATGTGATCTTTATAAATCCTTTCAAGGATAAAGGAGCCTTGAAATACAAATGTTAAAAGCCCAATGGCAACAACAAAAACAACGCAGGGAACTGCAGATTTTGACTGGGAAGCACTTCAATTAGATGGCTACAGTCAAGTAGAAAGGTCAGAAATGTCTGACGTTTACGAAAAAACCTTAACGTCGATTAACGAAAAAGAGGTTATCCAAGGTACAGTTGTACATCTCACTAAGAAAGAAGTAATTATTAACATCGGCTATAAGTCTGAAGGTGTTATTGCTGCAAACGAGTTTCGTTACAATGCAGACTTGAAGATTGGTGACACCGTAGATGTCTACGTTGAGTGTAGAGAAGATAAAACAGGACAACTCATTGTTTCTCACAAAACAGCAAGAATGCACAGCGCGTGGATTCGTGTAAATGAAGTACTTAAAACTGGAGAAGTAATTACAGGTCATGTTAAGTGCAGAACAAAAGGAGGATTAATTGTTGATGTATTCGGCATTGAAGCATTCTTACCAGGTTCTCAAATTGACGTGAAACCTATCCGTGATTATGATGTGTATGTTGGAAAGAACATGGAATTCAAAGTTGTTAAAATCAATGAAGAGTTCAGAAATGTTGTTGTTTCTCACAAAGCACTTATAGAAGCAGAACTTGAAGAACAGAAAAAACAAATTATTTCTGGTCTCGAAAAAGGACAAGTCCTTGAAGGAATTGTTAAAAACATTACCTCTTATGGAGTATTTATCGATTTAGGTGGTGTTGATGGTCTAATTCATATCACCGATCTTTCTTGGGGTCGTGTTTCTCATCCTGAGGAAATGCTTGAACTTGATTCAAAAATTAACGTTGTTATTCTTGATTTTGATGATGAAAAGAAAAGAATTGCACTCGGACTCAAACAACTACAGCCTCATCCATGGGATTCATTAGACGCAGAATTAGCTGTTGGAGATAAAGTTACAGGTAAAGTTGTCGTTATGGCAGATTACGGTGCGTTTATCGAAATCGCTGCTGGTGTTGAAGGATTGATACACGTTTCAGAAATGAGTTGGTCACAGCACTTGCGCTCTGCACAGGACTTTATGAAAATTGGAGATTCGGTTGAAGCCGTTGTATTGACTCTAGACCGTGAAGAAAGAAAAATGTCTCTAGGTATCAAGCAACTTATGCCAGATCCATGGAGCAACATTGATACTAAATATGCCGTGAATACACAACATACTGCAAAAGTTAGAAATTTCACGAACTTTGGTGTATTTGTTGAGTTAGAAGAAGGTGTTGACGGTTTAATCCACATCTCTGACCTTTCTTGGCAAAAGAAAATCAAACATCCATCAGAATTCTGCAAGACAGGAGAGGCGATGGAAGTTATTGTATTGGAAATTGACCAAGAGAACAGAAGGATTTCGTTAGGTCACAAGCAACTTGAAGAAAACCCTTGGGAAGTATTTGAAGCAACTTTTGCTGAAGGTACTGTTCACAGTGGAACAATTATCGAAATGAAAGATAAATCTGGAATTGTTTCTCTTCCATATGGATTAGAAGGAATTTGCCCAGCGAAGCACTTAAAGAAAGCAGATGGAAACAACGCAGGCGTTGAAGAGTCTCTTGACTTTAAGGTTATTGAATTCAATAGAGATGCAAGAAAAATCGTTGTTTCTCATATCAGAACACATGAAGAACATGCAGAACCTGCTACTTCATCTAGACCTTCTAGAAAGTCTGGTTCAAGTAATCTTAATGCAATCAATAAAAATGCAGAAAAATCTACACTTGGAGATTTAGACGCATTAGCTGAATTGAAAGAAAAAATGGATAAGAATAAATAGTTCGAATTCACAAACTATGAAAAAGGGGAGCTTCTCCCCTTTTTTTTATGCCCTTAATTTCGGGACTGTTGAAAAGAGATGATAACCATTCAATAATAATAGAATCCTAAATGGATTTATATTGTAAATTTGTTCTTTGCTATGAGTGAAAGCACACTAAAAGAAACAGTTAAAGGTATCTTTTCTGCATATTTAGAAAAGAACGGACATCGTAAGACCCCAGAGCGCTTTGCCATTTTGGATGAAATCTATGCGCATGATGGTCATTTCGATATCGAGTCTCTGTACCTTAAAATGAAGAGTCATAATTATAGAGTTTCACGTGCGACACTTTACAATACTATTGAACTCCTACTCGCATGTAATTTAGTAAGTAAGCATCAATTTGGTAAGAACATCGCTCAATTTGAAAAAGCACATGGATCAAAACAACATGACCACGTTATCTGCACGGATTCAGGTGAAGTTCTAGAGTTTTGCGACCCAAGAATACAGCAGATTAAATCAACGATTGAAAGCTTATTTGACATGGAAATTCAGCACCATTCATTATATTTCTACGGCACTAAAAATAAGAAAACTGAGGAATGAATCTAACGGTCACATCAAGCACGATTAATAACTGCCAAATATTCCAGCTTCAAGGTAAAATACTTTCGGAAGAAGATGCTGAAATCCTAAAAGATGCTACCTCAAATTTAGTTTTGTATAATGTAATATTTGACCTTGAGGCACTAACACATATCAATTCAACAGGTATTGCGGTTTTTGTTAAGACAATGACGAAGTGCCGTATTGAGAATGGAGATTTATTATTCTGTGCTCCAAATCAATTGATTTCAACATTATTCAAAATCACTAAAATGAATGATGTATTTTCTATGTATGATTCTTTGGAATCTGCAACTAACTATTTTAAGTAAAATACAATGAATGTAGATGTATTATTAGGTCTTCAATGGGGAGATGAAGGCAAAGGTAAAATTGTCGATGTAATGACCCCTAAATACGACATTATCGCCCGGTTTCAAGGTGGGCCAAATGCAGGACATACGCTTGAATTCGAGGGGATCAAACATGTTCTTCACACTATCCCTTCTGGTATTTTCCATCCAGATGTTATAAACCTAGTCGGCAACGGTGTTGTTATTGATCCAGTTATATTCAAAGACGAATTAGATAAACTCGAGCCATATAAAGTTGAATATAAATCGCGTTTGCTGATTTCAAAAAAAGCACATCTTATTCTCCCAACACACAAACTTCTCGATGCTGCCTCTGAAATGTCCAAAGGGAAAAACAAAATCGGTTCTACTCTAAAGGGTATTGGACCAACATATATGGATAAGACGGGAAGGAATGGGCTGCGCGTTGGTGATATTTTATCAAAAAACTTTGATCAGAAATACAATGCTTTAGTAGAAAAGCATAAAAATATATTAAGCCACTATGAGGACTTCTCATACGATTTAGAAGGTTTAGAACGTGCTTGGTTTGAAGGTATCGAAACTATGAAGAACTTAGAGTTCGTTGATAGTGAGATTTATATCGATGAAGCGGTTAAAAACGGAAAAAAAGTCCTGGCTGAAGGGGCTCAAGGCACGATGCTTGATATTGATTTTGGAACTTATCCTTTTGTGACGTCTTCAAATACTATAACCGCTGGGACCTGCACAGGACTTGGTGTTCCTCCTACAAAAATAGGCAAGGTTATCGGTATCTTTAAAGCATACTGTACGAGAGTTGGTAGCGGGCCCTTCCCTACCGAACTCTTCGATCAAGACGGAAAAGACATGGGTAAAGAAGGTCATGAGTTTGGTGCAACCACCGGAAGACCCAGAAGATGTGGATGGATAGATCTTGTCCAGCTCAGATATTCAATCATGATTAATGGCGTTACAGAGCTCTGTATGATGAAAGGAGATGTTTTGAGCATATTTGACGAGATAAAAGCTTGTACGAAATATATTATCGATGGTGAAGAAGTAAAGCATTTCCCGTTCGATATTAATGACCACGAAATACAACCAGTTTATGAAACCATTCCGGGTTGGAATAATGATTTGACAAAACTTGAAGATATGAATGGTGCTCCAGAAAACTTTAAGTCCTATGTTGATTATCTTGAAAAACAATTAAATGTACCAATCCACGTTGTATCAGTCGGTCCTGATAGAAAACAAACGTTAGATAATACAAAATGAATCTGAAAAAGCAGTTATTAAATTATGCGCTTTTGTCAAGCGCATTTTTTTTGAGTAATTATTTAAGCGCTCAAAATAACGTGCTGAAACTTCTTCCCGGTTCAAAGAAAGCAAATTACTATGAAGAAATTGATCTTCTAAAACTGGAAGGTAATGTTAATTTTGAATATCTGAAAAACACGATGTTCTGCGATAGCGCATATTATTATGAAGATGCTCAAATCGTTCGTGCCTTCGGAAATGTACATATCATCAAAGAAGCATTAAATATATTTTGTGATTCTGCATACTTTAATAGTCGCGAAGATAAATCTAAGCTCTGGGGACGCGTAAAGATGAGAGATGGTGACTACAAACTCACGACAGATAGTATTGACTATGAATCAGAAACCGGAAGGGCGACATACAGGACATTTGGCCAAATTCAAAAAATGAATTCTAGCGAGCACATTACAAGTAAGGTGGGTTATTTTTATCCCGATACTAAAAACTATCATTTTCAAGATAGCGTAAGATACAACAACGACAATTTAAGTATGGCTACAGATACACTTCGCTTTAGTTATAAGGAACAAATAAGTTATTTCTACGGTAAGACCTATATCAAAAAAGATAGTATCGATATCGAAGCTGATTTTGGATGGTTTCACACGAAAAACAACCAAGGGTATCTTCACGGCGATGCTATGTTAAGAGATCCCCGAAAAATATTATACGCCGATACTATAATTTATAATGACAGCTTGGAGAAAATTGAAGCGAAAGAAAATGTTCATTTTACTGAACTTGAAAGTAAACTTAACATACAATCGAACTACTTATTAAAAAACGAATCAACGAATGAGACTTTTGCATCAGATTGTGTTTTAGCTGAAATTATTCAGGAAAATGATACGATTTATATTCATAGTGATACACTAAAAATCATACCGGATTCAATTGTAAATAAGAAGAAAATATTCGCTTATTATGATGTAAAGCTTTTCAATTCACAAATTCAGGCTAAATGTGATTCCCTAATATTCGTAGACCAAGCAGAAGCTATAAAGCTTTACGAGTATCCCATGATATGGTCAGAAAATGCTGAACTTAAGGGTGACTCAATGAAAATTCAACTAAGAGATTCTATTATTGATCACATTGATATATATGACAATGCTTCGATTTTAATGGAACTAGATTCTGGAGTTTTATACAATCAGATTTCTGGAAAAATCATTGTTGCGTTAATGCAAAAAGGAAAACTTGTTCAAACGGATGTAAAGGGCTCTGCAACGAGTATCTATTATCCTGAAAGTGAAGCGTCAACAGACAGCATAGTTACCATAAAAAGAATGGGGTTAAATAAGTTAGAAGCTTCTTCATTGACCGTTCATCTCGATAGTGGAGAAGTTAAAGGTATAACATACCGAACACAACCTACAGGTGTGTTTTATCCAATGGATCTAATTAAAGAAAAGGACAAGAGGATTCTTAATTTTAGCTGGAACCCGTTCTTAAGGCCTAAAGATGTTGCAACGCTGGATAATTAATCGAATTCAGATGCTTCTTCTCCCCAACGCACAACACGTTTGACACCTTCAACTTGTTCGAATTCGCTGGTAAGTTGTTCAAGATGTGTCGTGTCATACACAAGAACTTTTATCCGCCCCTCAAACACGCCATCATTTGTCTCGAATGAAATACTTTTCATGTTGATATTAATCTGATTGGAAATAATCTCAGTGATCTTATTTACCAGGCCAAATTGATCAATTCCGATAATCTTAATTCCTGCAACTCTCTCCACCATATCATCAGACTTCCATCTTGCCTTGATGCATCTATAAGCCATTTTAGACATCATATTCACTGCATTAGGGCAATTGAACCGGTGTATTTTTATCCCCGAAGAAACTGAAATAAAACCGAAAACTTTATCCCCTGGTATTGGGTTGCAGCATTTGGACATTTGATAATCAAAACCCTGAAAATCATCGCCGATTCGTAGCGTTGCCTTTTTGGGATCCATCGAAACGAATTCAGATTCATAATCTTGAATACTTTTCTTTTTGCGTTTGGATGGTTTCTTTTCAGTCTTAAACAATCCATGAAGTTGTTCAAACTCCCTAAGCTTAGAAAGATCGATTTTACCTTTTGCAATCCTGAAATATAGCTCAGTAATCGTAGGTAAGCCGAAATGCTTTTCTAAAAACATAATATTTTCAGAATTCATTCTAAGATTAAATTGTTTAAACTTGCGTTCTAGAATTTCTTTGCCGTCCTGTGCAATTAAATTGCGTTCTTCGTTGAGTGCAGATTTAATTTTTGATTTCGCTCTTGCGGTAACTACAAATCTCAGCCATTCATCTTTCGGACGTTGCTTGGACGAAGTTATAATTTCAAGTTGATCTCCATTCTGAAGTTCATAGGATAAAGGCATTAAGCGATTATTCACTTTTGCTCCAATGCATGACGCTCCAATATCTGTATGGATATCATATGCAAAATCTAAAATTGTAGCTCCAGTTGGCAATACACGAAGTTCTCCTTTTGGGGTAAATACATAGATCTCTTCATTGAATAGATTTAATTTAAAATCATTTACAAAATCTATTGCGTTCGCATCTGAACTTTCTAAAAGATCACGTATTTCACTAATCCATCGATCAAGTTTGTTATCTTCATTTGCGGATTCTTTATATCTAAAATGTGCCGCCAATCCTTTTTCAGCAATTTCATCCATTCTTTTTGAACGAATTTGCACCTCCACCCATTTCCCTTGCGGAGACATAACAGTTGTATGTAATGATTCGTATCCATTTGCACGGGGCGTAGAAATCCAGTCCCTTAATCTTTCAGGACTTGGCTGATAATAATCTGTTACAATACTGTAAATACGCCAACAATCAGGCTTCTCAAGTTCAGTTGGTGTATCAACGATTATACGAATTGCAAAAACATCAAAAACTTCTTCAAAGGGAATGTCTTTACTATTCATTTTTCTCCAAATCGAAGAAATTGATTTTGTACGTGCCTTAACATCAAACACATACCCCTCATGGGCAAGAGATTGTTTAACAGGTGCAATAAAACGCCTAATAAAACGCGCACGAACCTCTTTCGTTTTCTCCAGCTTTGTTTCAATATCAATATATGCCTCAGATTCACAGTACTTCATTGAAAGATCCTCAAGCTCTGTCTTGACTGAATACAACCCCAATCTGTGCGCCAAAGGGGCATAGAGGAACTTTGTTTCGGAAGCGATTTTTAATTGTTTATCTGAGCGCATACTACCAAGTGTTCGCATATTATGCAATCGGTCTGCTAGCTTAATCAGAACCACCCTAAAGTCTTCTGAGATGGTCAAAATCATCTTCCTGAAATTTTCAGCTTGAATAGATGCGTTCTCGTCAAAAACGTCTGGAATCTTTGTTAGTCCATCAATTATAAGTCTTACTTCGGGACCAAATAGATCCTCAATATCGTTTAGAGTTATATGTGTGTCCTCAACGGTGTCATGTAATAATGCACAGATTACAGAAGTAGGCCCTAATCCCATTTCAACAGCACAAATTCTTGCCACAGCAATTGGATGATAGATGTAGGGTTCGCCTGATTTACGGCGCATTTCTTTGTGTGCGTCTAAAGCAACATCAAATGCCTTACGAATCAACTTTGTCTCTTCCTTATCCCGATCCTTTGAAGCACGCATAAGGCCTCTGAACGCATTTAATATTTCCTTGCGTTCTTTTTCCAGATTCAGTGTGGATTCAGAAGGTATTTGATTCATTTATTTAGAAGGTAATAATTTTGAGGCAACTTCTCCAAATCCGATGCGGATTTTATCATTCTTGCAGAAACCTCTCATCGTAACGGTATCTCCATCTTGAATGAACTTTCTTTCAGAGCCATCAGCCATTGGAACAGGCTTTGTACCTTTCCATGCCAACTCTAACATTGATCCGTATGAATCTGGCGTGGGGCCAGATATTGTGCCAGAGCCTAACAAGTCCCCTCCTCTAACATTACATCCATTTACAGTATGGTGCGCAAGTTGCTGCGCCATATTCCAATACATATATTTAAAATTTGAATTACAAACAATTGTTTCTTCCGACTGGCTTGGTGTTATCGCTACTTGTAAATTAATATCGTAAGACTTTTTTCCTTCAAATTTTAAATAATCTAAAACCTCGGGATTCTGATTTGGTGTATCCACGGCAAAAGGCTGCAATGCATCCAAACTAACGATCCAGGAAGATATTGAGGAGGCAAAATTCTTTGCTAAAAATGGCCCTAAAGGTACATATTCCCATTTTTGAATATCACGAGCTGACCAGTCATTAAATAAGACCATTCCAAAGATATAATCTTCTGCCTCTTCGGTAGTTATAGAATCACCCAAAGGCTTACCATCGAATGTAACAAAAGCCATTTCTAATTCAAAATCAATCATTTTAGAAGCACCAAAAACAGGCCCTTGATCTTCACTTGGCTTAGTTTGTCCTTTAGGCCTATGGATATCTTGTCCTGATGGGATTACAGAAGAAGAACGCCCATGATAACCAACGGGTATATGTAGCCAATTCGGCAATAGCGCATTATTTGGGTCCCGAAACATAGTACCGACATTTGTTGCATGCTCTTTACTGGAGTAAAAATCTGTATAATCCCCTATTTCAATAGGCATTAATACTTGTGCTGCAGACGCTGACGAAAGAACCTGCTCTACATGGTGTGCATTATTTTGCAGTTCAGTATTATCCTTGTTTAAAAGATCAGAAATACGGTCACGAAGCCTTCTTGAGGCCCGTTTTCCCTTTTTCATTAACACATTTAATGTCTTTGTATCAAAAGCTTCGATTGAAAATGGTAGATTATCTAGATATCCTAATACATGTAGTGTCTTCAAGTCAAGAATATCATCTCCAATTCTAACACCAACTCTTGCTTCAAGATGATCTGTTTTAAAAATACCTAAAGGCAAGTTTTGGATTGGAAAGTCTGAATTTACTGGAACATTTACCCAAGACTCTAAATTTGGATCATTTGCTTTTATCATTGTATTCATCTTAATTGTTAAACATTAAACCTGAAATGCATGATGTCTCCATCCTGCACAATATATTCTTTTCCTTCTACCTTAAATTTCCCTGATTCTTTAACGGCTTGCTCTGAACCTAGATCCGAAAAATCATCATACTTCATCACCTCCGCTCGAATAAAACCCTTTTCAAAATCAGTATGAATAACACCTGCAGCCTGTGGCGCAGACATTCCTTCTTTAATAGTCCATGCTCTAACCTCTTTTTCTCCGGCCGTAAAATAAGTCTGTAGATTCAATAAAGAATATGCAGAACGAATCAATCGATTTACACCTGGTTCTTCGAGTTCGAGCTCATCTAAAAACATCTGACGTTCATCATAGGTTTCTAACTCAGTAATGTCAGCTTCTATTTTAGCACCGATAACTAAAACTTCAGCACCTTCATTTTTTACCGCAGCGCGAACAGCGTCTACAAAATGATTTCCTTTCTGAACGGATGCTTCATCTACATTGCAAACATACATTACGGGTTTTGCCGTAATCAAATTAAAGGAAAGCACAAGTTCTTTTTCCTCATCGTTCAAATCAAGAGCACGAACAGACATCCCTTGTTCAAGCCCATCTTTAAGTTTAACCGCTAAATCATTTTCTTTTACAGCCTCCTTATCTCCGGATTTAATTACTCTGGAAAGCGATGTGATTTTCTTTTCAACAGACTCCAGGTCCTTCAGTTGAAGTTCGATATCTATGATTTCTTTGTCACGCATTGGCTCGACCGAACCATCAACGTGAATTATGTTTCCATCTTCGAAGCAACGAAGGACATGCAAAATAGCATCTGTCTCTCTAATATTGGCTAAAAATTTATTTCCAAGACCTTCTCCTTTTGAGGCTCCTTTTACGAGACCTGCAATATCTAAAATCTCCATCGTAGTTGGAATTACACGTTCAGGATTAACCAGGCTTTCCAGTTTTTCTAGTCTTTGATCAGGCACTGAAATAGTCCCAATATTGGGTTCTATTGTACAAAATGGAAAGTTTGCTGATTGTGCTTTTGCATTTGACAAACAATTGAAGAGTGTTGACTTGCCCACATTTGGAAGCCCAACGATACCACACTTTAGAGACATAATTATTTTTTGGTGCTCAAAGATAAGAAAGAATGATAAGAAAGTATAGATTTTAATAGACTTGTGAACGATATTTTTGAACCAAATGAATCCCTAAAAGATTATTTGAAAATAGAATTATATGTATCTTTCAATTTTAAAATAAATAACCAAAAATGAAGTTAGTCAGCCTTATCTCCTTTACCCTTTTCAGCTTTCTTTTCTACAGTCAGCATGCAACATCAGAGATTTCAGACTCCTCATTTATTCGTTCGATATATACAACTGCACTTACAGAAGGGAATGCCTACGAGGACCTTAGATTCTTATGCAAAGAAATAGGCGCACGTATAACAGGGTCCACTGAGGCACAGATGGCTATAGAATGGGGCAAGGACAAAATGGATTCCTATGGACTTGAAACGAAGCTACACGAAATTCAAGTTCCTCATTGGGAAAGAGGTACCAAAGAAGCATTCTATCTCAAATCAAGTAATGGTACCCACATCAAATTAAGAGGCCTTGCATTGGGGGGTTCAATAGGCACGAATGGAACAATGAGAGCTGAGCTTATTGAATTCGAGAGTCTTGATGCTTTAAAAATTTCAGACTCCGAAGTCGTTAAAGGAAAGATTGTTTTCGTGAACCAACCTATGAACGCAAAACAAATTCAAACATTCAAAGCCTATGGAGGCTGTTACCCTTTACGCGGAAACAGCGCTTCTATTGCTGCGGAAAAGGGTGCCACCGGAACAATAATAAGATCTTTAGGTCTAGCATCTGATCCGCACCCCCATACAGGCTCTATGTATTACAAAGAAGGCGTGACAAAGATACCCGCTGCCGCAATTTGCACAGCAGACGCAGATCAAGTTCATGATTACATCAATAACAATTCAAAAGAAAAAATCGAACTTATCATGGAAATGGACTGTAGATCTTTTCCCGATAGCAAGTCCTACAATGTGCTTGGCGAAATCAAAGGTAAAGCCTTCGCAGATGAAGTTATAACTGTTGGTGGGCATCTTGACTCCTGGGACACAGGAGAAGGTGCGCATGACGATGGCGCAGGAATCATTCACTGCCTTGAGGCTTTCAGAATTCTCAAGAAAATGAATTATAAGCCGAATCACACTTTGAGATTAGTATTCTTTATGAATGAAGAAAATGGAAATAAGGGCGGTAAAACCTATGCGAAATGGGTTAAAGAAAATAACGAAAAGCATTTTGCCGCAATAGAAAGTGATCGTGGTGGATTTGCTCCGAGAGGATTTACATGTGATGGTTCTGAAACAGACATAAAATGGCTCACATCATTAGCTCCGATTTTCAAAGATTATGATCTTCACATTTTTGAAAAAGGTTATGGAGGCGTAGATATTGGACCGCTTAAAGATTCATACCCAAATATTCCGCTTTTCGGTTTTGTTCCGGACTCTCAACGTTACTTTGATATGCACCACTCCCCTAACGATATTTTCGAAAATGTGAACAAAAGGGAACTAGAACTTGGAGCCGCCGCAATTGCTTCTTTCATCTATTTGTTAGATCAAAAACAACCTTAATCCATACATTCTGAGAAACGGGGATCCTCTACATAAGCTTGTTTTTTCATAATACAGACCTCCAAGCAGCAAAAATTAAACTCTTCAACTAGCTTCCCTTCCAAGAAGTAAATACCAGGACCAGAAAAAGGATAACGCAGCAAAGATGAATGAAAGTGTACTGTATCGATGACTTCCCCGTCTTGATCGAGAAACATGCCAAACGAAATAGCCTGCCCTTTCGAAGATTTTGAATTCTTAAGTGCAACCAAATAACCATAGGCTTGAACTGTTTTTCCTATAGACGAAGAAAACTTAGAAGCTGGACAGTTCGAACCTACTGGAATTGTAAGCAATTGAAATGGATTGCACAAAGGAAACCCCATGAGCTCTAAATACTCAAAATCCAACTCTAAGAGGTGTTCTTTGAGTTCTGGAAGCTGACCAGAATGCTTCGATTCAAGTGTTAAAGGTAAAACAGCTTGTGTGTTCCTGGGTTTTTTATCGTGAAAAAAATAAGCTTTCCAAAGCAGGTTCTTTCGAGGCAAACCAAAGCATCTTAACGCATTAACCCGAATAAGCAATACTAGCTGCTCAAATGGAATATAAGTACGCTCCAACAAGTCTTCAAAGCTCTTAAAGCGACCATAAACCTCTCTAGACTTGATGATGCCATCTATGGTATTCACTGCCATACTATTAATAAGATTAAAGCCTAACACCAAAAGACTCCCCTTTAAACTCGAAGTATATAAACCTTCATTAATACAAGGTCCCTGAACTCTTGCCCCAAGTTTTCTGGCCTCATGAACATAGAACTCTGTCCGGTAAAACCCTCCAAAATTATTGATGCATGCTGTCATATACTCTAATGGGTAATAAGCTTTTAGATATAAACTCTGATAACTCTCCACAGCATAAGATGCAGAATGCCCCTTTGCGAATGCATAACCCGCAAAACTCTCAATCTGATTCCATATAGATTTAACAAGCATAAAATCATACCCTTTAGCACCACAGTTTTCAAAAAATTTCTCCTTTATAAAAGAGAACTCTTTTCGAGATCTAAACTTCCCAGACATTCCACGCCGTAATACATCAGCCTCACCCAATGTGAGTCCTGCAAAATAATGTGCAACCTTAATCACATCCTCTTGATAAACCATCACGCCATAAGTCTCAGGCATAATCTTAAGTAATAATGGATGTGCCTTTTTACGCTCTTCAGGAAAACGATGACGTAAAATATAAGTGCGCATCATCCCAGATTGCGAAACCCCTGGGCGAATAACAGAACTGGCAGCTACTAACTCAAGATAAGTCTTAACACTAAGCTTGGTCATCAACATACGCATTGCTGGTGATTCTACATAAAAGCAACCGAGCGCATCTGCATTTGTCAGAAGTGCATTGATTCGTTGGTCTGACTTAAAAAAACTAAGATTATTAATATCTTTAGGTGGATTGTCAGGCTGGTTTTGAACCGCCAACGCGATTCCTTCTTGAATCTTCGCCAACCCCCGCTGACTCAACACATCAAACTTGTAGAGTCCGACATCTTCCGCTTCAAGCATGGAAAACTGTGTTGTAGAAAAACCTTTAGGAGGTGAAAACGTTGCTGAAAACCATGTCATTGGCTTTTCACTGATCACAATACCTCCTGAATGCACACTCAAATAAGAAGGCAAACCCTGTATGTAAGAGCTGTACTTCAATACAAGTGCAGTTAAAGAATCGTTTGTTTTTGAAGTGTTTTTAGCTAATTGTTCTATTTCTGAATTCGGCAAACCAAAAACCTTTCCAAGCTCTCGAATCGTAGCACGATACTGAAAAGTATTATAAGTACACAGTAGTGCAGCAGTAGGATATTTATCAAATATATATCGAATCACATCATCTCGGTCACGCCAAGAAAAATCAATATCAAAATCTGGTGGACTCTTTCGCTCTAGATTAATAAAGCGCTCAAAGTACAAATCAAGATCTAAAGGATCTACATTTGTGATTTTCAGCAGATATGCCACGATGCTATTTGCACCACTACCCCTTCCTACATAAAAATAATTTCTGGCACGCGCATACGAAGTAAAGTCCCATGTCATTAGGAAATACGAAAGATACTTCTTCTTTGTAATAATCTCAATCTCTTTTTCAATTCGCTCTACGATCTCATCAGTAAGCACTTCATAACGCTCAGGAAGGCCTTCTAGGCAAAGGTTCCTGAGCAGTGTCTCATCTTCAGCTTCACTACCAGTAAAAGTAAATGGATTCTGAGGCAAAGCCGCTTCACTGAAATCAAATGAAATACCACAACCTTCCAAAAGTGAAAAAGTACGTTTTAATGCAACATCGTAAGACTTAAAAGTGACAGCTATTTTTTTTAGATCCATTAGAAAATCAAGTTTTGCACACTGACTGGGCTTTAGCTTAGAAAGAAGAGTGTTATAATGAATTGCTCGAAGCAAACGATGGGTATTATAATCACGCTGATTACGAAATACCATAGCTGGTAGCACAATCAACTTTTTAACATTTAAAATATTAAAATTTTTATTTAAGTTAATTAAATTAAAGTGTTGAATATCAATATATTCGTTTTCTTTTAAAGTAGTACTTGGACCAGGAAAGGGGTAAGAAATATAGCAATTACTTAAGTGTGGGATTTGATCAGGAAAATCAATCTTCCCCTGCAAGTGCTTAGACAACAAAACGTTCAATTCATGAAAGCCTCTATTATTCCTTGCAATAACCGTCGCCTTAACCTTCATTTCATTACGGAGTTCAACGCCAACAATAGGCTTCAAGCCCATTTCTTGTGCAGAGCGTACAAAAGAGAGTACTGCCCCTGTTGAGTTTATATCTGCTAATAAAAGAAACTTATGCCCTGCATCAATCCCCCATTCAACGAGCGCTCCAGGTTGTACTACACCATATTTTAAACTGTAACAAGATTGTACTTTCATCTCTAAATCTCAAATTTAAGACCTGCGATTCGCCAACAAGGCAGGAGGCTCACCATTAAAAGGATTCCAACCTCCTATTGTCTTGGCTTCCATACCAATAGCCTTAATCACTGAACGGTCACCGTATTTAGAACGGATACGATCCAAAGCATTGTATAAAGATGGGTAATCAACTGCATCTGTAAATAAGCCTAACTGATAATTCCCTGAAACCAAGGCACTATAACGCACTCCAATCAAACGAACCAATAAACGCCGATTAAAAGCACGCTCAAAAAGCTCTAAAATCATAGGTATTAACTCATGATCAGCAGCCGTGTAGGGGATTTTTTTTTGCAGTGTTTGGGTTTGAAAATCAGAGTAACGAACCTTTACAGCTACACAACCGGTCAACTTATCACCTCTACGGAGTTGATAAGCCAGGTTCTCAGCCATTGCTGAAAGAATACTCCTTAACTTTACTATATCAATCGTATCTTTATTAAAGGTACGCTCCGTTGAAATTGACTTTCTTTCGTTATGTTGAATAACTGGTGTAAGGTCAATACCATTTGCTTTTTTCCAGATCCCTACCCCATTCTGTCCCATAATTCGACCCATCATCTCGACAGGCATTTCTTGAATAGGCTGAATGGTTTTTATTCCTAAATTACATAGTGATTGATAAGTCTTCAAACCTACCATAGGGATTTTACGCACCGATAGAGGGCTCAAAAAATTCTTTTCATTGCCATATGAAATCTGTATTTGATTATCAGGCTTTGCCTCACCTGTTGCAATCTTAGACACCGTTTTATTTTCTGACAAACCAAAAGAAATAGGCAAGCCTGTTTCTCTAAGAATACGTTGCCTAAGCTCGGAACTGTACTTGAGTACTCCGTGAAAACGATCCATTCCCGTAAAATCAATATAAAACTCATCGATAGATGATTTTTCATAGAGTGGAGATGCTTCTCTAATGATATCTGTGACCATTCTAGAATACTTTGTATAGGTTGACGAGTTTCCTTTTATCACAATGGCTTCAGGACAGCGTTGCTTGGCCATTCGCATGGGCATTGCAGAGTGGATACCGAACTTTCGTGCTTCATAGCTGCAGGAAGCGACTACGCCGCGATCACTCGTTCCACCAATGAGAATAGGCTTATTATTAAGGCGGCTGTCTAAAAGACGCTCACAGGAAACAAAAAAAGTATCAAGGTCCATGTGGACAATAGATCGCAATAAAGGCATTTATAACAGGTTTAATGGTTATTCAATAAAACACTGCAAATCGTTAGAACACAAATATAATAACTATGATT
>JAQXCN010000076.1 GCA_029251865.1 Crocinitomicaceae bacterium
TTCGAGTTGAATCGTTATTTAAAAATAATCCTGTAAATGCACTTGTGGTTGTGGCTGAATTTTGTTTTTGAACGCCACGCATTTGCATGCACATGTGAGAGCATTCCAATACCACAGCAACGCCTTTTGGCTTTAACGTTCTTTGCAGGCAGTCTCGAATTTCTAAGGTGAGGCGTTCTTGTACTTGAAGTCTTCTCGAAAACGAATCGACCACTCGAGGAATTTTACTCAAGCCCACAATTTTACCGTCCGGTATGTAAGCGACGTGCGCCTTTCCAAAGAAAGGTAAAACATGGTGCTCACACAGCGAGTAAATTTCAATGTCCTTTACAAGTACCATTTCCGAATATTCTTCGTGAAATATGGCTTGTTTTACAATATCGTCAGGATTAACTTCATAACCATTGGTTAAAAACCGCATCGCTTTAGCAACGCGCTCAGGGGTTTTCAAAAGCCCCTCTCTGTCGGGGTTTTCTCCTAAATCTTTTAGTATTTGTCTGTAGTTTGATTCGAGTGTGTTTAATTTCAAAATTTATGTTTTAAGCATTATAAACGTTGAGAATTTAAAATGGTTCTTTTCCTCCGAAATATTCAACAAAATTATTCTCGGTTTCGATTAACTTAATTTTCACAAGTTCACCACCTTTCTCTTTGATTAGTCCATCGATTTCATTCCATATACCAATGGCGAGGTTTTCAGTTGAGGACATAATACCTTTCATAAAATCAACATCAAGGTTAATATTCTTATGGTCAATTTTTTCAATTATTTCAGCCTTAATGATCGTCCCCAATTCTTTAAGATTCATAACAAAACCTGTTTCTTCACTTGGTATCCCCTTAACGGTAACGAACAATTCAAAATTGTGACCATGCCAGTTTTTGTTACTGCATTTCCCAAAAACAATATCATTTTGAGCATCGGACCAATCCTCGCGTCTCAATCGATGTGCAGCATTAAAAGTTTCTCTTCTCGTTATATAAATCGCTTTCATTGTTATCAGCTATCAATTGTAGATTCAGTTTTCACTTTGTAAATCCCATTTCACTTTGTAAATCCCATCTCGATCAAGGTGCTTCAGTTCTACATTGTGAAATGAATTGCTTAAATCTTTTTGGTAGGGTGTTTTAATTTTAATATAGTTTTCCGTGAATCCATGGATGTATCCGTCATGGTTTTCATCTTCAAATAATACCTTGCGCACTGAGCCTTTATTCTTTTCGTAAAAGTTACGTTTTTTTCGATCGGATAGAAGGTGTAAAATCTTACTCCTTTCTTTTCTTTCATGAACAGGTACTACATCCGTCATTTTTTTTGCCGTAGTATTTGCTCTTTCGGAATAGGTAAATACATGAAGGTAGGATATGTCAAGATCTTTTAAGAAGTTGACAGTCTCGTTAAAAAGATCTGTGGTTTCCCCCGGGAAACCAACAATGACGTCAACACCAATGCAGGCATCAGGACGAAGCATTTTGATGTATTCAATTCTTTCTTTGTACAATTGCGTATCGTATTTCCTTCTCATGGCCTTTAAAAGGTCATCATTTCCAGATTGTAAAGGAATATGAAAGTGCGGAACAAATTTTTTCGATTTTTTCAGACAAAACTGGATGATTTCATTCTAAAGTAAATTAGGTTCTATAGAAGAAATTCTAAAGCGGTCTATACCTTCAATCTCCTCGAGTCCTTGAATAAGTTGATAAAAATTCTCTTTTCCACCTTGTCCAAAATCTCCAATATTCACTCCGGTCAATACGATTTCCTTCACATCTTTTTCTGCAATCTTTTTTGCCTCCTCGAGGGTTTTGTATAGGCTCGCATTTCTGCTTTTACCCCTTGCCAAAGGAATGGTGCAAAACGTACAGAAATAGTCGCAGCCATCCTGGATTTTCAAAAAAGACCTGGTTCTGTCGCCAATGGAATAGGATGGCACGAATTCTTTTGCTGTTTTAATATGATCAAATGCGATAATTGGTTCCCTCTTACTTTGGTCAAGGTTTTCGAGATGATTCAAAACATTGAATTTCTCATTTGCACCTAAAACCATATCGACCCCTGGCATTGCTCCAATTTCGACTGGTTTGAGTTGTGCAAAGCATCCAACAATGATTACAAAGGAATTGGGATTTATTTTCTTAGCTTTCTTTACAAGTTGTCTGCATTTTTTATCCGCATTTTCAGTCACCGAGCAGGTATTGATTACATATATATCCGGACGCTCTTCAAAATTCACTTTAGCAATCCCAGCATCTTCAAAGAGACGAGAGATTGTAGATGTCTCTGAAAAATTCAGTTTACACCCTAGAGTATAGAAAGCTACTTTTTTAAATTGATTCATATGATTTGAAGTGCAAATTTAATAGTTCACTTTGCCTAAACAAAATACATCCGCATCTTATTGGTGTTTTTATGGAATAAAGTACAAGAATCATTAAATTTGCGGCAAAATCAAGCTATGAAATTTGATATTGCGGTAATTGGAGGAGGAATAGTTGGTGCAGCTACGTTTTATAAGCTTCAAAAACGAAATCCAAATTTAAAAATTGCTCTTTTTGAGAAAGAAGATGTTTTGGCGGATCATCAAACAGGTCATAATTCAGGAGTGATTCATTCAGGTTTATATTACAAACCTGGAAGTCTAAAAGCAAAAAACTGTATTGAGGGGCGGCATGAATTGGTCACTTTTTCCAAGGAGTACGGTATTCCGCACGATGTTTGCGGTAAGGTCGTGGTAGCAACTGATGAGAAAGAGCTTCTTCACATGGATAAAATATTTAATATCGGTACGGAGAATAAAATCGAGGGTATTGAAAAAATAAATGCTAAACAGGTCAAGGAAATTGAGCCGCATGTTGAATCCATTGGAGGGATTTGGGTGCCTTGTACTGGTATTGTAGATTTCGTGGCGGCAACCCGAAAAATGGTAGAACTAGCACTTGCAATAAATACTGAAAGCAAGGTATTCATGAGTTGCGAAGTGAAAGATTTGGAGAAGAAAGATGCGCATTCTGTTTTACATACATCGAAGGGTGCATTCGAAGCCACAAACCTAGTCTTTTGCGCAGGTCTTCAGGCCGATCGTTTGGCTAAAAAAGATGGCGTGAACTTAAAAGAAAAAGTGGTTGGCTTTAGAGGGGATTATTATGAACTAACACCACAAGCACAGCATAAGGTTAAAAACTTAATTTATCCTGTTCCGAATCCGGACTTTCCTTTTTTAGGCGTTCACTTCACAAGAATGACAAATGGAGAAATTGAATGTGGACCAAATGCCGTTTTTACATTCAAAAGAGAAGGTTATGAAAAGACCGATTTTTCTCTAAGAGATACGGCAGATGCGTTGTCATACAAGGGGACTTGGAAATTATTTTTCAACAATATGTCTTTTGGAATCAATGAGTATAGACGTGCATTTTCTAAACGTCTCTTTTTAAAGACGCTCCAGAGGATGATTCCATCGCTTGAATCAGATGATTTAAGACCAGGAAGGGCAGGGGTGCGTGCACTCCTTTTGTCCCAGGATGGCGATACTCGAGATGATTTTAGAATTGAATACCATGGGAATTCAATTCATGTATTAAATGCACCTTCGCCAGCTGCAACTGCTTCACTTGCTATTGGTGATTATGTTTCAGAAGCAGCAGAAAAGCACTTTTCTCTGAAATAAATTTGATTAAAATAAACTAATGTTAATAATATTTTTTATTTGGTTCTCTAATGCTATTAAAATTAATTTACCTTTAATAAAAACGGCCTATGTTTGATGACGACGAAGACGAAAACGGGGACAATTATTTAAAGGAAGACCTCGAGGTATTTGAATCCTATATAAAGGGAAATCACTCTGTATTCATAGACAGTGATCGCCTGGAGTCTATCGTAGATCACTACTTAATTAATGGTAATTTTTCCAAAGCTTTATTGGCAGCGGAAATGGCCGTTTCACATTTTTCCTACAATGGTTTATTTTCTCTTCGCAAGGCACAGGCTCTGACAGGATTAGGTAAGTTAAACGCAGCTATAGATGTCTTAAATGATATCCAGACTTTTGGTGTGCCTTCATTTGAGTTTCATCTGACTAAGGCCTCCATTTTTAGTCAGCTCAAGGATTCAAAAAATGCGATTAAGAATTACACCCTAGCCATTGAGGCAGCAGGCGATGAAGATATAGATGATATTTATTTAGATATTGCGCTTGAATACCAAAATATGGGGAAGTTTAATGAAGCCATTGATGTTCTAAAAACAGCGATCGTAGTCAATCCTCAAAATGAAGGTGCGCTCTATGAAATTGCCTTTTGTTATGATCAATTAGGAAACTATCAACAGGCTATATCTTGTTATTCTCAATTTATTGATGAAAACCCCTATTCTTTCACTGCATGGTACAATTTAGGAAATGCGCATAGTAAATTAGAGGATTATCCAAAAGCAGTATGGGCTTATGATTACTCTTTGTTGATTAACAAGGACTTTGGTCCTGCACATTTTAATATGGCCAACGCCTATTTATCGCAGGAGAAATTTTTTAAAGCAATTGAACACTTTAATGAATGCATGCGAATTGACGGTGATGATGCTTCAGCATATTGTTACATCGGAGAATGCTATGAGCAATTGAATGAGCTTGAACTCTCGAAACATAATTATAAGCGAAGTATTGAACTTGCTCCTATGCTTTCTGAAGCATGGCTTGGCTTAGGGATCATTGAGGATCTCGAAGGTCGAACGAGAGAAGGCATAGTACTAATAGAAAAAGCTCTAGAATTTGAGCCTGATAATGCGGGTATTATGCATGTGCTAGCCGGGGCCTATGAAAAAATTTCAGAATTCGAACTTGCCAAAGACTTTTATGTGCAATCCCTCGAATTAAATCCTCACGATGAGGAATGTCTTTCAGATTACATCGAACTTTTAACAGAGGAATCGCCTTCCCACGCTTTTGAAGTGCTGCAAGAATTCATTGGAGCCCACAAAGAAAATAGAATCGCTGCTGTATTAAAAGTGAACTTGTATTGGTTGCGCGGACAACGTGAAGAAGCATTGCATTTATTCTCAAAATGTTTACAAGAAAATGGCCAGAAGGCCAAATCTATTTTTGATATAAATCCGAACTTACTAGATGATCAGGATTTTATCAATTTATCACAAGATTAAATCATAAAATGAATTTTAAATTATCCTACATTCCGAAAAGATCGGAAAAACCTCGTCAAGAGGGTGTTACCATGATGATGGACAAAGGCCTTAGCCTAAATGAAACTGAGAACTTTATTGAATCTTCTGGTCATTTGACAGATGTGATAAAGTTTGGATTCGGCACTGCTTTTGTTACAAGAAATCTTGAGGAAAAAATCAAGTTATATAAAGCGGCAGGTATCCGTCCTTATTTCGGAGGTACTTTATTTGAAGCCTTTTATGCACGCGGTAAATTTGATGATTTCAGAAAGTTAGTTTCAAAGTATGATTTGGATTTAGCGGAAATCTCTGACGGTTCAATCATCATTCCACATGATGAAAAATGTGAGCTAATCAAGACCTTGTCTAACGATTGTACTGTTATGTCAGAGGTTGGGTCCAAAGATTCTGGTATTTTAATTTCTCCTTCGAAATGGATCAGAATGATGCAATCCGAGCTTCAAGCCGGAAGCTGGAAAGTCATTGCAGAAGGAAGAGAGTCTGGAAATGTTGGTGTTTTCCGACCAAATGGTACTGCTCATACTTTACTGATCAATCGAATTATCGCTAAAATTAAGCCATCGGACATATTGTGGGAGGCGCCTCAAAAAAACCAACAGGTTTGGTTCATAAAACTTTTCGGAGCCGAGGTGAATCTTGGTAATATAGCACCAAAAGACATGATACCACTTGAATGCTTGAGGTTAGGTCTAAGAGGTGATACTTTCTTTGAGTTCCTGCCAAAAACCTATGAGGAAAGATTAAAACAGGTCAACGACGAAGAGGATGTCGATGAATCTGATGATTAAATCTGAAAAGAATGATTTATTCTGTCTTGCCCATACATTAGAAGGGCATAATTCGGCTGTATACAGTATTGCAATTTGTAAAGAATTTATTTATTCAGCATCGGCGGACAAACAAATCGCGAGATGGAATATCAAAACAGGAGAAATTGACAATTTTTCTATTAAAGTCGAAGCTGTTCCTTATACAATCAAGACTATTCCTAAGTATAACCTGCTCATAATAGGGCTTACGAATGGAAAGGTTTACGTAATCGATATTTTAGAAAAAAAGGAGATTGCTTGTCTAATCGGTCATTCCGCTGCAATTTTTTCAATTGAATCAAACCTGGAAAGTGAGCAGTTATACATCGGGGATAAAGAGGGGGGGCTTTCAGCCTGGTCCATAGTAACATGGGAGAAATTATTCTCGTTCGATTTGAATTGTGGTAAAATTCGAGATTTAAAATATATTCCGAATCAACATTTATTATTACTGGCCAAATATAATGGGGATATTGGGATTTATGAAACCAATTTTTTTAATGAAATAAAGACTTTTGAGGCACATACAAATGGTGTGTCTGCCTTGTGTTTTGATGAGACAAAGCAAAGGGTCATTTCAGGAGGTAAAGATGCGCACATCACCTCTTTCGATCTTGAGGGAAACAAGATCCAATCTGTTCCTGCTCATAATTATGTAGTCTACGGTATAGATAGGTTCAATGCAAAATTATCTCTTTCTTGTAGTAGAGATGGAAGTATCAAAATTTGGAATGCTGAATTCTCAAAAGTCCTACAGAAAATCGAGTATAAAAATATAGGTCATAAGCATTCCGTAAATCAAATGATTGTTATCAATGCTGAATATTTCGCTTCTTGCAGTGACGATCGTAAGATTAAAATTTATAAACTAAAATAATCTTATCTCTGCTCGATGTAATCTAGTCTTAGTCGACCAGTCATCTTATATATATCGAGGAATGTATTGATTTTTGAAAGTTCCAAATCATAGAACTGCAGCGACTGACTTTCATAATTATTTTTAAAACTTACCAATTCAATAGAATTTAATGTGCCTAAGTCAAAACGTAACTCTGCAAGCTCCCAAGCCTGCTTAGCATAACTGAGGTTTAGTTGAGACAAGGCAACAAGGTCAGCATTATTCTGGTAAATATTAATTAATGTTGCAAGGTTACTCTCTAATGACTTCTTAAGTCGATCATAGCTCAAGCTAGCTATCGACTCTTGTATCCTAGATGCTTGAACAGCCCGTTTGTGTTTCCAGTTATTAAAAAGATTATATCTAAGATTTAGCCCGCCATTATACATCAAAACTTCAGTACTTATTTTCAGGCTTTCATCGTTGAGATCTCTAAACCAGCTTCGTGCAGGGGTAATTCCTGCTTGTAGACCTAATGTTGGATAAAGAAAGGATTGTTGGAACGCAGTATTCGTTCTTTGAAGTTCTAAAGCAAGGTATTGATTTTTTAAGTCTTGGTTTGTATTGGGTAAATTTGAAATAGCTTCTTCGTAATTAATAATTGGAATATCCACCCATAAACTATCACTCAAGAAAGGCGAATTTGTCTGATTAAAATCAGAATTCATAAGGAGATATAAATTCCTTAAGCTATTTTCATAGGATGTGTTTTGAATTTTAGCATTAATGCTATCGGTAAAGTAAAGATTTTTAAATTGTAGTTCTTCAAGTGAGGAGGCAGTACCAATTGATCTTTTTATGTCATAAAATCTGAAGCGACTGTAGGAGTTTTTTTTGATGAGGTTTAGAACTTCTAACTTATCTCTTTGCGCAACGGCTTGATAGTACGCTTTGAGGACATCTAGAATAGTTGATTCAATAAGCGTTAGCGCATTGCCTTTACTTTGGGATTCAAGCTGTTCTAGACGCTGCTTGGAAATCCGAACTGCCATTCCGCTAAAAAGGTTCATGTTTAAAGAAAGGTTGGGCGAAAGGTTTGTTGAAAGGATCACCCCAGGTGTAAATGTGAAAGGGTTATTTGTATTGTCTTGAATACTTGTATTTAATCCGACATTTAGATCTACTGTTGGAAACAATCCGGCTTCACTCCATTTATTGTTTTTTTGAGCAATTTCTTTTTGCGCTTTACTAATTTGAATACTGTAGTTTTTTTCAAGTGCAATAATTACAGCCTCCTTTGCCGATAGAGAATTAGCTATTTGTGCATTACTAAAGAAAGTATTGACGGTGACAAATAGTATGAACAGAAATCTAGACATGATCGTTGAGATTCTTTTTAAGTTTAAAGACAGGCTCTGCTTCGCGTTTTGTAATTCTTTCTCCTGAGATCAAGAATTTCCCTAATCTTGCGCGGTCGTTCCAAAGAAGAATAGCAGAAGGGTAGAAAAATAAAATAAAAATGGTGCCAAACAGCACTCCAAAAGCAATAGATGTAGCCATTGGGATTAAGAATTGAGCCTGCATACTTGTTTCTGAGATCATAGGAAGTAATCCTGCTACTGTGGTAAGAGAGGTGAGTAGGATGGGCCTAAACCTTGATGCTGCCGCTGCAATTGCTGCTGACTTTGTAGATGCTCCTTCTAGTAGAAGACCATTATATCTATCGAGAAAAACAATAGCATCATTCACAAGTACGCCAATTAGGGCGATCATTCCAAAAACAGAGAGGATAGATACTGGAATACCAACAAGTCCGTGACCAATTATTGAGCCTGCTATTCCTGAGGGTATCACGAGCATGATTAAAAATGCTTGTGAAAGGCTATTAAAATGAAGCATTAGAATAACAAACATGAGAAACACAAGAACGAGTGTGACATATTGCATAGAATTACTAGTCTTTTGACTGCGCTCAAATTGACCAAGTTTTAGCGCTTGAACATTGGGGTAAAGCGATGTGATTTTGGGTATAACATTATCGAATATTTCCGTGTTTGTTGAAGCTACCTCGTCTGGATCAATAGTTTCGGCATCTATTTTTACAATTCGTTGACCGTTTCTTCTTTTTAAACTCTCAGGAGCTCTTCCCATGGAATAATCACATATTTCACGCAAAGGGATTTTCATACCTTGGGCATTTTTAATTTTCATTTCGAAAAGATCAAAACTGCTATTTCTGTCTTCTAGTGGATATCTTACCCAAATTTTAACTTCATCGGTACCAATAATCACGCGTTGGGCCTCTTGTCCAAAAAAGCCCTGTCTGATTTGATTAAGCACCTCGTTTTTTGAAATACCGAAGAGTTCTGCCTGTGCTTTCATCTTTAGTTGGATCTCGTTTCGACCAGGAGGCATGTTGTCTTTGATATTAATAACCCCTTTCATTTGGTCCAATTCTTTTTTAATCCCGTCTCGTGCGTTCATTAATGCACGGTCATCGTTGGAAGTAAGGCCAATTTCAATCTCCTTACCAAAGCGATTGAATCCACCCACATATAAGTTCTCAGCAATTTTACCCTGATCGATTGCGTTTATTCTCTTATTGATTCTATTCATCAAAGTGTCCAGTGGTGTTTTAGAATCCTCAGCATTAACAAAAACACTTATGCCGCCCGTATGGTTACCGAATTGCCCAATATTTTGTGTAAAACCTATTGTACTCGTATAATAAGTCATAATTTCATCACCGGATTCTTTTTTTATACGATTATTTTCTTCTAGTAATATTACCGTGGCTTGTTCAATAAACTTTTCTGTTTCCTTTTCGTTTGTGCCCGGTGTATAAGCTACCTCAATTGTAAAAAAGTCTGGTTGAATATTGGGGAAAAAAGTCGCGGAAAGTGTACCATTAACAAGCATTGAAATCACAAATACAGTGAAAAACAATGGAACAAAAAAGGTAAGTCTGTACCAGCTTCTTTTCTTACCGACCAAAAGACTTACGGATTCCGTAAATATTGAATCTCGAATCCATTTTATAAAGTTATCGGCAGTAGATCTAACTCCGCCTTCAATAGGAGATTTAGAAAATCCAATATATGCTGTATATAATCCAAATAAAAACAAGCAGCAAGGAAATAAAATACTATCCCAACTTCCTTGATTAGGGTATAAATAGTACCCAAGAATGAAAGCTCCAATACCGATTAAAAGTAGCAGTAATCCAACACCTAAAGTATATGATTTTTCTTTTTGCTCTTCCAAAACGCTTTTTTTAGAGAGGTGAGAGGGAAGTGTGATAATTCCTTCTAGAATAGAAAAGATCAAGCATGCGATAGTTACAAATGCCATTTCTCTCATCATTTCAAGCCCCTCTACAAAAAACAAGACTGAGAAGGCAACAATTGTAGTAATTACGGATGAACATACAGAAGGAAGAACTTCCATAGTACCATCAATTGCTGCTTGTTTTGGCGTTTTTCCTTTTTCAAAGTGTGCATAGATATTTTCAGCGATTACGATACCATCATCTACAAGAATTCCAACAACCAAGATCATCCCAAAAAGTGAAATCATGTTAATGGTAATGCCATAAAATGTTCCAAGAATGAACATGCCCAAAAAGGAGAATGGTATTCCAAAGGCTACCCAGCTCGACAGCTTAATATTTAGAAATAAGCCAAGAAAAACGAGTACAAGTATTAATCCAGTCACTCCATTTTTTGTTAATAGTTCAATTCTTCCTTCAAGGAGCTCGTTAAATTCAAAGTATATGTCAAATTGAAAATCAGGGTTATTCTTGTTAAAAGTTGTTTGGTATTCGTGAAGTGTGCTTGAGATTTTCTGAATGTCCTGGTTTGCTGTTTTTTCAATTTGAAATGAAACAGCGGGAAGACCATTAAAGGATGATTTTTGTGAATTTTCTGAATAACCAAGAACAACATCAGCGACATCACCAATTCGCACCTTTTCTCCTGTATTTGCTGTCCTAAGGACGATGTCTGATATTTCATCTGCCGTAAGTACACGATTATTAGACCGGATGTTCATTTCCTGTGAATTACCTCGAATTTGTCCCGTAGTAATATTTAAGTTCTGAGAAGCTACTGCTGCAGATATCTCTTGAAAAGAAGTATTGTAACGGACCAGGTCTTGTTCTCTGATATTTATTGAAATCTCTTTTGTGGGGAAACCCATTTTTACAATTTCAGTGATGTTTTTCGTGTTAAGAAGGTCTTGTTCCACTCTTGCAGCGAGGTCTACAAGTTCAATATCTGAGATTTGTTTATTTCTTGCTGAAATACCAATAAAGGCAACAACACTGCCCATTCCCCCAGAGGTAATCTTCTTTAATATCGGTTTCTCAGCACCGGCAGGAAAAGAATTGATCGAGTTAATCGCATTTTCTACATCACTCAAGAGTTGATCCATATTTGCATCTTGGTAGGCTTTTATTTTCACCGACGCTGTGTTTTCTGAAGATGTTGAGTTTATTTCTTCTATCGCTGAAAGCCCCTTTATTGCTTGTTCAATTTTAATGGTTACACCTTCTTCCATTTCGGTAGGTGAAGCACCAGGGTAAAAGACAGTGGCTATAATCGTTTGAGGCTCAAGTTCTGGAAAAAAAGACTTTTTAGTTTGGAAGAATGAAAAGATTCCAAAAATGATAACAATAGCAATGAAGGCATTTCCCCAAACAGGTCGATTGACAAAAAAGGTGATTAACTTTCTCATTATTGTTGTGTGATTCCGATGTATTTTTTAATCTCTTTTGAGGGTGTGATAAATTCGATCACCAAAGTGTCATTTTCATTAAGACCTTCAACAAATAATGAGTCCTGTTTCTGACTGATGATTTTAATCTTTTTCGGTTCCAATTTATGGTTTTTAAGAAGATAAACTTGATTTTCTTTTGCTGCATTTGTAGGAATCACAGCCACGGATTCTGAAATAAGGTTATCTATTGTGGCAGTTACATATTGGCCAGATAGTAATGTTTTATTTGGATATGGGATTATAGAGTAGAAGGCGTCAATAGACTGTGTGTTCATATTTATTTTACCTTGAGATCTCAATAGCCTTCCTTGGGCGACAGGTTCTCCTTTCGCATTTTCAAAGGTAACTTTACCTGAGCGCTTGAACTTTTCATAGACATCAATTGGGATAGGTAATTTCACTTCCATTTTTTCGCGGTTAAAAATTCTCGCAATTCTAGTTCCAGGATTTATAATTGAACCAGGTTCCGTATAAACCTCACTCACAATTCCAGAAAAGGGAGCTAAGTAAATGTATTTCGACATTTTTTCCTCTAAGCTTTTAATGCTCCAATATTCTCCAAAAATCCCTTTTGAATTAACGAAAAGTGATTCTTTTTGATTTGAAAATTCTGGTAAAACGGGAAGAAACCCACTTGGCTTTATATCATTAAGAAAACCATTCCATTTTTCGTATTCTTCAGGAAAATCTATGGATATATCCGGTAAAACGGCAATTACTAGATTTGCTAGTTGTGCTTTTCGAGCATTCAAAGTGAAGAACATCTCTTCTGCATTTACTTTGTATAATAGATCATCTTTTGAAAAGCTTGAACCAGGTTTCATTCTAAGGTCCCCTTTTTGAAGTCTTCCTTGGATTTCAAAAGCAATATCTAGTTCGGTAAAGGGAACAATTTGTCCATAAGAGCTTAAGGTTAAGGAACGTTTCTGATTGTTAATATTTATTACTGAAATATATTTTTGTGTCTCTACACCTTTTTTCTCCTTCGTCTCCTCTTTCTTATTCGAAAGAACAATAGCATAGAGTGTTCCTGAAAGCACAAGAAGGACGGTGAATAGTATGATTTGACTCTTTTTCATATGTTGAGCGCATTTTAGCAATTAGAAGTCAAAAATAGTCAATGGTTTACTCACTTGCAATATTAAAGATTAAGTATAATACCTAGATTTAGTGCACTTGATTGTGCATGTTGAGTCTCATTTTCTGGTTTATAAAAGCAACGTTTATCTTGATAAAGAATTTTTATTGAAGTGAAGAGTATACTTTAATATAAAACATATGAAACACATTTAGGAGTTCGTTGTTATTTTAGGCAACCCAATTAATTGCTTTATATTTGAATCAATTAAAAGCCATGAAAATATTGCAACTTCTTTTTGTCTTTCTACCCTTGTTGATAAACGCCCAGTTCCAATTTGTTCCTTCTGATTCTTTGGTTGTTTTTTCTAACGGGAATGAAATGACAATGCCTTGGGCGGGTGGATTGAATTATCCTCAATTCTCGTCTATTGACTATGATTTCGATGGAGACTTGGATTTACTTGTTTTTGATCGTAGCAACAATCAGATAAAGATATTCGAGCAGAGGACTGATGGCACCTCACCGTTTTATAAATATGATACTGAAGGTGCCTCTTTGTTCCCAGATGACCTACGCTACAGACTCTTTGCCGTAGATTACGATATGGATGGAAGAAAAGATTTGTTCGCTTATGGTATAGGTGGTTTAAAGGTGTATAGAAACACAGGGGATAACACGAATGGTTTATCATGGGTAATCGCTGATGATCTTTTGTATTCGGACAATTGGGGGACTCCTTTAAGTTTGTACGTAAGTTCAAGTGATATTCCTGCAATTGTCGATGTTGACTTTGATGGTGATATTGATGTACTTACTTTTCATATAGGAGGTGAATATCTTCGTTACCACAAAAACTTAAGTAGAGAGCTTTATGGTCATTCTGATTCCTTAATTTTTGAATTGAAAAATGAATGTTGGGGTACCTTTAGAGAAGATGTCAGTACAAATTCTGTTTATTTAAATGATCAAACTACTCCGTGTACAACGGGTAACCTTCCAAATCCTGAGTTTCCACAATTTGAAGGTAAAAAAGAGATGGGAGATAAAGCACATTCTGGTTCAACGGTTCTTGCGTTGGATATTGATGGGTCGGGAGTAATGGACCTTATTTTAGGTGATGTTGCTTTTCCAAATTTGAATTTAATGATTAATGGAGGGGATTCAGTGAATCAAAATTCAGCTATGATTTCTACAGATCCTTTATTCCCATCGAATAGCATTCCAGCAAATATGCAATTGTTTCCTGCATCTTATAATATAGATGTAGATTTTGATGGTGTAAAAGATTTAATTGTTGCGCCCAATGCGAAGAATATTTCTGAAAATGAAAAGAGTGTTCATTTTTACAAAAACACGGGAAGCAATGAGGTGTCTAATTTTGTGTTTCAGCAGAAGGACTTCTTGCAATCTGAAATGATTGAGCACGGTACGGGATCGATACCCGTTTTCAATGATGTAGATGGTGATGGTCTCGTAGATCTTATGGTTGCTAATATTTTTTCATACAAAGCAGTTTTAGATAAAGAGTCACGTATTGCCTATTACAAGAACACAGGTACTCCTTCTGATCCTATATTCACTCTGATTGATAAGGATTATCAGAACTTAAGTGATTTGGATGTTGGCTTGAGGATGTATCCTGCGTTTGGTGATCTTAATGGAGATGCTAAAAATGATATGATTTTAGGTCTCGAGGATGGAACGCTTTCTTACTTTGTAAATAATTCATCAGGGGCGTTTATATCATACGCCTCACCAATACCTAATATGACAGATGCAAGCAATACTGTTATTCAAAATGGGTTGTATGCTGCGCCGCAGTTATTTGATTTAAACAATGACGGATTGTTGGATTTAATCATTGGTATTAAAACAGGTGAACTCATATACTATGAAAATATTGGTTCTTCTACGACGCCTTCTTTTCAGCTTGTAACCAGTCTTCTTGGTGGATTAGATTTTGCAACATCCTCTCCAAATGGCTATCCTACTCCTTTCTTTTTTAGAGAGAATGACACTACGTACGCGATTGTTGGCGATGTGGATGGTAAATTGTCCTTTATTCGTGGAATCGATGGTCATATTAATGATGGGGATCTGTTTGATTCTGTGGAGTACGACTACCTTTCTGTTGACGTTGGTGGTTACAGTGCTGTTTCGGTTGTTGATTTAAATGATGATGGAATTCTCGAGCTTTTTATAGGTCAAGATTTAGGAGGGATTTTTTATATGAAAGATGACCCCAATAGCAATGTTGGAGTTGTTGAATTGAAGAAGAATAATATACGTTTATGGCCAAACCCAATAAATGATTTACTTACCATTGAGGTTCTTAACTTTAGTGAAGATGAAATTGTATCGTTATACAGTCCTACTGGAAAAAGGATACTCGAATTTAAATTGACAGGTGAAATCAATAAAATTGCTGTCCCTGATCTTAAACCTGGTGTTTATTATTTGGTCTTCAAGGAAAGACTGTCAACAATTAAGTTTATTAAGCTTTAGTTTATCTCACGTAAAAGCTAAGAACCTCTTTATCGAACAATCGCGCTTTAAGATGGTCGCCAATTTGAATGGGGCCAACCCCTGCAGGTGTTCCCGTGAAAATAAGATCTCCTTTTTTGAGGGTTATAAACTTTGAAACGTAGGCTATGATTTGGTCAAACGTAAAAATCATATCTTGACTAAAACCTTTTTGAACTATTACGCCATTGTGTTCTAGTTCGAAGGTTATATTTTCCGCAGAGTCAGTGATTTCTATCCAATGCTTGGATAGTGGAGCGCTTTGGTCAAAGCTTTTTGCGATTTCCCATGGGAGTCCATTTTCCTTGCATTTTTTTTGTAGGTCTCTAGCTGTGAAATCTATTCCCAATGTAAAAGAAGAGTAGTAGGTGTGCGCAAATTTTTCTTGGATGTTCTTTCCTACTTTATCAATCTTTAGTACTAACTCACATTCATAGTGGAGTTCTGATGTGAATTTTGGATAAAAAAAATCTCGTGTTCTTAACAACGCGGTTTCAGGCTTCATGAAAAAAATAGGCGTCTTTGGAAGTGGTGCTTGCATTTCCTTTGCGTGGTCTGCATAATTTCTACCTATGCATATGATTTTCATTTCTTGAACTTATTTTGCAGCGCATTAAGTTTATCGTCAAGGTTCGCATTCTCCTTTAAACGATTCGCCTCTTTAATGGATTCCATTGCCTTTCTTAGCACAGATTTTGTATACAAGGGAAAGTCAGCCTCGAGCATCCATCCATAGTATCCTGGTTCTGATTTTGAGATTTGTTCAACGGTTTTTCCTTTATGTTTGCCAAAATTATAAATGACCTCACCTTTTGTATTTATTGCAATACGCCCAGCCATATCTACTATTTTATGATTTCCTGCCCGAGATAAGTCCGCAAGTCGGTTGACATCTGAATCAAGGTTGTATTTTTCAATTTGCTTTTCCAAAACTTCCCAGGTAGCAATGGTATCAAACATTGCATCATGTGCATTGTTCAGGTCCTTTTCGCAATAAAACTTGTAGGCCGCCACAAGTGTTCGTTGCTCCATTTTATGAAAGATATTTTGAACGTCGATAAATGCTCGATTTGAAAGGTCGAAATCTACACCGACGCGCAAGAATTCTTCTGCGAGTACTGGAATATCAAATTTATTTGAATTGAAGCCCGCAAGATCAGAATTTCCAATAAAAGTTGCTACCTGAACGGCCAGTTCTTTAAAAGTGGGACACTCCTTTGCACGTTCATTCGTTATGCCATGAATATCAATAACCTCCTGAGGTATTTCCATTTCGGGATTAACGATAAGATTCAATTCTTCTTTTAAACCATCAGGGTTTATTTTGATAACTGCGATTTGGACAATTCGATCCTTGGTCACCTGAAGTCCCGTAGTTTCTAAATCAAAAACACACAAGGGTTTATTAAGAGAAATATTCATTTAATTAGAGTTCCCTGTATTTAAGGAATGATAATAAATTCAGTTCGTCTATTTAATTGATGTTCCTCTTTTGAACATGAAGCGCATTTACAATCACTTACCGGTTGACTTTCGCCATATCCCCTTGAAACAATGCGTTCTGAATTTGTAATTCTTTTTGCGATATAATCAGCAGCAGATTTGGCTCTTTTCTTCGATAGCCTTGAATTGTAATTTGATGAACCTCTGCAGTCAGTATGCGAACCTAGCTCAATTTTTACTTCTGGATTTTCGTTCATGACCTTAACGATTTTGTCAAGTTCAACTTTTGCATCCTCTCTAATATCAAACTTGTCAAAGTTGTAGTAAATCATAAACGGGCCTAGATCTGTTCCGATTTCTTTTTTGTCCAATAGATACGAAAGTTGAATCAAAGAATCAGAGCCTAAAGTCTCATTGAGATCATATGTCGCCATTAAATAACCATCAGCACTTACAGATACCGTGTAATTTAATAGGTACCCGAAATCTTTTCTTTCAACAAGGTTTGATCTAAATAACCCTGTTGAATCCGTCGCAAGAACCTCAATCTCTTCTCCGCCTTTAGTGAAAATGACCTTTGCATTTGGAATTAGTTCTCCAGATTTACGGTCAGCTACAACTCCCTCAAGGTTGTATTCAAAGAAAGGAATAATGACTTTGTTTTCCTCTTCAAGTAATACACGTTTGTAAATCTCTTGGTAGGCAAGGTCACAATTGGTAGAAAATTTCTCCGTGAAAGGACTTATCGTTTCCTCGTTGTAAAAGTAAGAGAGTTGGTATTCTTTACATTTTTCAAGTTTTGATAAAAATACACCATCCTTAATTCTTGGTTTAATAATGATTTTGTTTTTGTCATCACAATCGAGACATGTTAATTCAACAAAAGATTCTTCAGGGATACTCTTATTTTCAGCATGAATGATTTCACCATTTAAAAAGGCTATATTTTGTACAGTGCTGTTCACATTCATTCTGTATATATCCTTTTCTCCTTTACCACCCTTTCTAAACGAGGTTAAATAAGCTTGTTTGCCATCCGCAGTATGTGTGTAGAATATATCATCACCGACAGAGTTGATGGGGTACCCCATATTTACCGGTGTTGACCAAATACCGTTCTCGTCTTTAACAGTCATAAATATGTCAAATTCTCCCATACTAGTTGAATCGTTACTAGAGAAATACAAAACATTATTGTCAAGTCCCATGAAAGGCGCATCCTCATCCCATTTTGAATTAATGGTTCCACCAATATTTTTAGGGTCTGTCCAAACCCCATTTTTATCTTCAATGAAGTAAATATCTCTTTTGCCGTAGCCACTTTCTTTATCCGAAACAAAGAATATCATTTTACCATCGGGAGAAACGGTGTAGTGGGTTTCCCAACGTGACTCTGTGTTGACTCCGGTCTTTGAAACTGGGGCAATTGGAGAGAATGCTCCATTTTTTAAATCACTAAAATAGATATCACCTCTTCCTTTTTTGTCATTGTATGTATAGACTCTTCTTTCGTCAATACTTACACTTACACTGGCCTCATTGAAGTTTGGTTTACATAAGTCAACTCTAGTAGGGCTAAGCCATTCATTGTTTTCGGAAAGACCAGCCTGGTAGATGTCTTCTGGAAAATGATTCAATAGTGGGTCTTTAAATCCATTACTGGCACCATCTGCCCACGGTCTTCTTGAGGTATAGTACAGTGATCGACCATCTAAAGAAATATTAGATGAAAAATCAGCATAAATTGTATTAATCGAATCTCCTAGATTTTCAATCGTTACATCCTTGGGTTCAGCCATTAGAGAAGAAGCAACATTACATTGTGCAATACCTCTTTCAGCATAAGCAATGATTTCAGAGTTTTTATTGGTTACTTCAAGAAACTTCGCGTAATTTCTCTTCGCATTTTCAAATTCTTCATTAAAATGATAAGCATGTCCTAAATGATAGAAAATATCGGCAGGAACAGCATCTTCTTTAAGGGAATACATGTCATAATTTTTATCAATACTTCCTGTTGATCCTTTGAGAAGTTGAATCGCTGATTCATAGTCTTGGCTCATCGTAAGAACGATATATCCCTTTCGGTATTTATAATTAGCGCTCTTCGGGTTTATTTTCAAAAGTTTATCCGTTATGAGATCTGCATAGTAGAAAAAGTTTTCTTGTAGCATTCTCGAGCACTCTGTAACTAATTCTTTCTCTGAGGCCTGAGAAATCATATTTTTAACTTCGATTTCAGAGTATTGTGAAAAAACTTTAGAAGGGATTAAAATAACTCCAACTATTGCAATGATTAGACTAATTTTTTTCATATTTCTTCTGTATTGTTAAATTAAATATCGCGATTAATGTCGAATTGTTCTAAATAGTCAGCAACTTTTCTCACAAAACGACCCCCTAGCGCACCATCAACTACTCTATGATCATAGGCATGAGATAAGAACATTTTGTGTCGAATTCCAATAAAGTCACCCTCTGGTGTTTCAACAACCGCAGGAACCTTTCTTATTGCTCCCAAAGCCATTATGGCTACTTGCGGTTGATTTATTATCGGCGTGCCCATTACATTTCCAAACGACCCAACATTTGTGACAGTGTATGTTCCACCTTGGATATCCTCTGGTTTAAGTTTATTTTCTCTTGCGTTATTTGCAAGCTGGTTCACACTCTTGGTGAGACCTGTAAGGCTAAGTCGATCGGCATTTTTAATGACAGGAACAATTAAGTTACCACTTGGTAAAGCAGTAGCCATGCCTATATTGATATCTTTTTTCACTATTATTTGAGTTCCCGAAACAGAAACATTAATCATAGGGAAGTCTTTTATTGCTTTCACAATGGCTTCAATGAGTATTGGTGTAAATGTTAAGTTTTCACCTTCTCTTTCTTTATATCCTTTTTTGATTTTATTTCTCCAATTAACAATATTCGTAACATCCGCCTCGACATATGAAGTGACATGCGGAGAAACTTGCTTGGACATCACCATATGCTCTGCGATAAGTTTTCTCATCCGATCCATTTCAATGATCTGATCTTCACCAGATGGAATTACTACTGGCGCTGCTTTTACAGCTGTAGATTTGGATGGCGGCTGTTTTTCGAGCGTTTCACTTTTTACGGTAGTATTTATTGAGTTAGTGAGATGCGCTAGAACGTCTTTCTTTGTTATACGTCCTTCCGCCCCTGAACCATCAATTTGTTCGAGCTCAGTTTGAGAAATCCCCTCTTTTTCTGCAATACTTCTGACTAAAGGTGAAAAGAATTGACCTTTTGAACCATTTTTTGTTATCCGTTGATTTACAACTCCATTTTGAGAATTTGGAACTAAGGGTATTTCTACCTCTGAAGGCTCTTTGGTTTCAATCGCTTTTTCTTGTGTACTTTGAACTGTTGTTGATTTCGGAGTAGGCTCTGTCTCAATAGCGGCATTTACATCGGAAGAAATGATCGCGATAACGTCGCCAACTTGAGCAACTTCGTCTTGGTTAAACATCTGTTTAATAAGAACTCCTTCCGCTTCAGATGGTAATTCGTTATCTACTTTGTCTGTAGCTACCTCTACCAATGCTTCATCCATTGCAACCGTATCGCCAACATTTTTTAACCAATTTGTGATAGTCGCTTCGGTAACACTTTCTCCCATTTTTGGAAGACGAATTTCTATTTCTGCCATTTACTTTACTTCAACTTTTACGCTGTAAAGATAGAAAACAAAGATGAGGCAAGGAAGTTAAAGGTCTAAATATGTCCATTTTTTTATCAAGACCCTTAGGTCCTTGAGTATTGAATACTCCTTGGCGTAATTTATATTTACTTGATCAATGATTTTGTGGTCGTTAACTGTATTACCAGATAAAGGATTTAAAAGACCTTTTTTCAAGGAAGGTAATCCAATTTCACTTTCATCATGATCTGTGTCCATTGAGGCATATCCTACAATAGATATTTGACCCTTAAGTACCGTGAGGAGATTTTGAATAAATTTTCTTTTGCGGCTATACCACCAAATAGTAACCGGGGAAGTTAACAAACCGAAACAGGCTACCGATAAATCAAAGAGTCTTTTGGATCTTAAGTTATCCGATCTTTTGATCGTATTGATTTTCATAGAGTACAGATCACCCCGCGATTCAATAGAATTACTACCTATGATAAAGCTTGTGTCGGGTTGGGCAATTTTAAAGCGCAAATCTTGGCCAGCTAATTGATTCATACAGCTTATGATCTCGCTCGGCGATATATTTTTTGCGCAAAATATGAGCTCATTAAATCCTATTTTGGTATCCTTAAAAAGGAGTTTTGTAATTGCATTGCTTAAGTTGTGTTGATTCTCAATCGTTTCCATCTGACCTATATTAGGATAGGTTTCTTTTAAAAGGATTCTTACCCTTTCCGTTTCTTGGATATCACCACAAATTATAAAATGCTTTTTGATGACATTTTGATACCTTAATTGGTCAAACTTCATCAAATTCAACCAGCATGTCTTTAAATAATGTCCTCCAATGACCCAAACTGAACCAATTAAAATGAAAACCCGAGAAAATTGCCATTCCTTGGGCAGTAGGGCATAGGTCAATAGAATCAAACCTGTTCCAAAAAGCGTAGACTTCAGGATCGCTGTTCTTTTGGGTTCTTTGTCATAGACCCCGAAAAATAAGGCGGATAGCAGCCATGTTAAGCTATAAATCGGGATTGAATAATTAAATACAAATTCCGG
Organism: Crocinitomicaceae bacterium; assembly: GCA_029251865.1. Lineage (GTDB taxonomy): Bacteria > Bacteroidota > Bacteroidia > Flavobacteriales_D > Crocinitomicaceae > UBA952. The sequence continues at coordinate 21,397 of JAQXCN010000076.1, forward strand.
AAAGTGAATATTTGCAGACTTCCAGTGGTTTGTGAGCAAGAACAAACCAATTATGATAATTAAAAAATCAACGATAAAAGGAATTGTGAATTTCACAAACCGGTTAAATAATGCCAGAGAAGCTCTAAAATATATAGCGAGATGTATTGCAAGTGAAAATACTTTTGCATTATTTTTCGAGAAATGTTTTTGCGCAAAAATTACCATTGCTTTGTAGAATACAAAAACATAGTTGATAGAACTTTTTTTAGTGCTTTCTCCTTTATAATGAATTATTGTCGTTTCAGGAAAGTAGTAGTTTTTGTATCCGGCCTGAGTGATTCTGTATGAAAAATCAATATCCTCTCCATACATAAAGAAAGCTTCATCTAACAATCCTACTTTTTCAAGTGCATTTTTACTTATACACAAAAAAGCTCCGCTTAACACATCTATTTCATTCGTTTCAAATTCATTAAGGAATCCCAGGTGATATGTTCCGAATCGCTTGGATTTAGGAAATAAACTGGAGAGACCAAAGATTTTGTAAAATGCAACCATTGGAGTAGGCAGGCCTCGTTTTGATTCTGGTAAAAAATCACCTTTACCATCAACCATTCTCACTCCCAATCCACCGCAATCTTTATTGTCAGCCATAAAGGCGATAACTTTTTGAAAGGTTTCTTCCTCTACAACCGTATCAGGGTTGAGAAGCAGTATGTTTTTTCCTTTTGCTTTCTTTATTGCTTGATTGTTTGCAGTTGAAAATCCTTTATTGTCTTTATTCGCAATCAAAGCAACATCTGTAAATTTTTCTTTAAGCATCGCGATAGAACCATCTGTACTATTGTTGTCAACAACAAAAACTTCGATGTTGCAATTACGTCCCGCTTTGAAAACAGAATTCAAACATTGTTCAAGAAAGTATTCTACATTGTAGTTTACAATAATAACCGATAAATCAAACGAGTTATTTTTGTTCATTATTTCGATGCAATACAAGATATTTCTATGGGGACATCTAAGGGAAGTCGGGCAACTTCAACTGTCTCTCTCGCAGGATAAATGCCATTGAAAAACTGTGAGTATATCGTGTTCACCGCTTCAAAATCATCCATATTCTTTAGGAATATGCTGCATTTTAAAACGTTTTCTGGTGTCATGTCCGCGGCATTCAATAATGCTCGAATATTCTCAAGGACTTGATTTGTCGCTTTTTCAATTGAACTTTTCTCTAGATGTTTTGTGACAGGGTGTAAAGGTATTTGACCGCTAATGTATAAGGTGTCATTATGCAAAATTGCTTGACTGTATGATCCTACTGGTTTGGGAGCATTTGGTATATCAATTGCTTTTTTCATATCTGAGCAGCAAAATTTTATAAGGTTTTATAATTTTACAAAGAAACGACAAAAAAACCTTATGAGAATATTGTTGGTTGACTTTTACGATTCTTTTACTTTTAACCTACTTCATTATATCGAGATGCAAGGAGTGGAGGTTGATGTTGTTCGAAATGATGCATTAATTGATGAACTTCTGCTTTCCAAATATTCTCATGTCATATTATCACCGGGCCCAGGACTGCCTTCTGAAAAGGCTAATCTTGATTTAATTTTGAATTATTGCATTTCTAAAACTCCTGTTCTAGGCATTTGTCTCGGTATGCAAGCAATCGGTTCATTAATGGGTGGGAAACTTGAAAACATGGGGTCTGTGAAGCACGGTGTCGCTGAGGTAATTCGTGTTGATAACTCTAAGGTCTTATTCCGTGGTTTACCTCATGAATTTGAGGTGGGGCTTTATCATAGTTGGTGTGTGACAGATATACCTACCGAGAATGTTTGTGCAACTTCAAGTAACGGGACTATTATGGGAATATCTTCAGTGGAAAAAAAGTTATTTGGCGTTCAGTTTCATCCAGAATCTATATTATCTGATTATGGACATGAAATTCTAAAAAACTTCATTAACGTTTAAACTATATACCTCCGTTGTTGTTTATTCAAAAAAAATATTCAAATGAAATTACTCCTGACTTTATTTATTCTTACTCCTTTATTGATTTTTGGTCAAGGTACCACAGTGAAAGGAAGAGTTTTCAATAAGTTAAATAATAAATCTATTGAATTTGCGAAGGTAAAAGTTCTGAGTATTTCCAAAGGTGCAATTGCAGATATTGAGGGCGCATTTGAAATCAAAGACCTAGTTCCGGGTGTATATTCATTTCGGGCCTCCGCTGCTGGTTTCAATGACTTTTATATTAACGAAGTCACCATAACCAAAACTAGAATTGAGACATTAGAATTTCCCTTGGAAGAAATAGTGATTGAACAAGAAGAGGTTGTTGTTAAGGCTTCACCTTTTTTGCAACGAAAGGAATCTCCGGTTTCATTAAAAACTTTAAATGCAACTGAAATAGAACGATTACCTGGTGCCAATCGGGATGTTAGTAAAGTAATTGCTGCACTTCCGGGAGTTGCTTCAAGAGCGACTTTTAGAAATGATATCATTATCCGTGGTGGTTCTCCAGGGGAGAATAAATTTTATTTGGATGGAATAGAAGTTCCTAATATTAACCATTTTGCAACCCAAGGAAGTTCAGGAGGTCCTGTTGGCTTATTAAACGTTAATTTCATTCGTGAAGTTGATTTTTATTCAGGTGCTTTCCCATCGAATAGAGCCAATGGTTTGAGTTCTGTTTTGGCTTTCAAGCAAAAGGAAGGTAATAAAGAGTCTTTGATAGCAAATTTCGCATTAGGTTCAAGTGATGCTGCTTTAACCTTAGATGGTCCGATAGGAGAGAAGGCAACCTTTATTTTCTCAGCGAGAAGGTCCTATTTACAATTTTTATTTGCAGCCCTGCAATTACCTATCTTACCAACTTACAATGATTTTCAGTACAAGGTGAATTTAAAAGTGAATGACAAAAATAAAGTATCGTTTATCGGCTTGGGTGCGATTGATGACTTTAACTTGAACTCCAGTGTTAATGAAAATATTACAGATCCAGATGCTATTGAGTCAAATAATTTCATTTTGAACAATCTACCGCTTCAAAAACAATGGAACTATGCGGTTGGAATGAACTGGCTTCATTATTCTAAAAACTCTTATCAAAACTTTGTGGTAAGTAGAAACATGCTTAATAATTCATCTATTAGATATAAGGATAATATAGAAATAGCTGAAAACTTACTACTCGATTACTCTTCATTTGAGGCTGAAAATAAGTTTAGATTTGAGCATACCTTTAATAAAAACGGATGGCGTATAAATGCTGGCTTGGGTTATGAGTATGCTAAATACTTCAATAGAACATACAATAACATAACGGTTCAGGGTTCTCCGATTGTTATAGATTATGAGTCAACATTAGGCTTAAATAAATTCGCTTTATTTTCTCAAGTTAGTAAAGCCTATTTTAAAGAAAAGTTATCGAGTTCCTTTGGTATTCGCACAGACTTCAGCTCCTACTCAAGTAGTTTATCAAACCCTATCGATCAGCTTTCACCAAGTTTTTCTTTAAGCTATCGCTTATCTGAGTCTTGGTCCGTTAGTGCAAATCTATCACGTTATCATCAATTGCCATCCTATACAATCCTCGGTTTCCGAGATGCGGACGGTGCTCTCGCAAACCGAGATAATGATGTTAAATATATAAGGGCAGATCACGCTGTAATTGGAGCTGAATACAGAACGGGATGGAAGTCTCGATTTACGCTTGAAGGTTTTTATAAAAATTATTCACGTTATCCTTTTTCTTTAAATGACTCCATAAGTTTGGCCAATGTAGGGTCTGACTTTGGTGTGGTCGGTAACGAAGAGGTGGCTTCCGTTTCTAATGGACGAAGTTATGGTTTAGAATTTCTATACCAGCAGAAATTGATTAAAGGCTTTTATGCGATTTTAGCCTATACGTTGGTTAGTTCTGAGTTTAAGGATAAGAATGATAACTACGTGCCTACTGCATGGGATAGCAAGCATATTGTTTCCTTAACCGGAGGGAAGCGATTCAAGAGTGGATGGGAAGTAGGTTTTCGTTGGTTGTTTTCTGGCGGGTCTCCTTACACGCCTTATGACATTGCAACCTCAAGTCTAAAAGAAAACTGGGATATTAATGGGATAGGAATACGTGATTATTCGTTGTTGAACACAAGTCGTGAAGGGAATTTTCATCAATTAAATGTAAGAGTTGATAAAAAATGGTTCTTCGATAAGTTTTCTTTAAACTTTTATCTTGACCTTCAAAATGCTTACGCTTTTAAGGCTAAACTGGCGCCTACGCTTATTGTAGAGACAGATGCAGATGGGAATTATGTTCAAGATCCAAATGATCCATTAAGCTATCAAACAAAATTCATAGAAACGGCCTCTGGTATTCTCCAGCCTACACTTGGAATTGTTGTAGAGTTTAGAGCTAAGAAATAGGTTAATTTACAATGAATCGTTTCGGTTGAAATGGAATTCCTTCCATTTCAAGATTGATTACATAAAAACCTTTTTTAAGGTTTTCGTTTATTGAGATTATGTGGATTCCAGAGTTAATATTGAATACTTTTTCATAAACCACAGAACCTCTAGCATTGAAGATGGTCATTTTACTGGTAGTGATTGATGGATTTTCTGAATAGAATTGAATATTAAAATTTCCGTTATTTGGATTCGGAAAAACCTGAATATCTTGACTCTTCATTGTACCACAACTGAGTTCAATAATTTGATTTGAGAATATTTCATTTTCTCCATCTATATCAAATTGTGAGAGTCTGTAGTATGAATATGATGTATGATTCGTTTCATGAATAACGGTATAGTTTCTTACTTCATTGCTGAAACCCGCAGCAGTGACTTCTTCTATTGCTTCCCAGTTCATTCCATCTCTAGACCATTCAACCACAAAGTGTGAGCTGTTGTATTCCGACGAAGTTTGCCATGCTAAAATATTACCTCCTTGATTACATTCCCCTGTGAATGATGTTAGTTCAACGGGAAGGGCATTAGAGTCCGATCCCCCGATAGTGAAATAACTAAATCCTGATCCCTGTGCAATTAAAGTGAAATCACTATTTGTACCTGAAGCATTTAAATGATCTGGTGCCGACCAAATAATGTGATTTTCACTTGGTGTATTTGAACCGGCGCTTTTGATGATTCTTGTTTTTACAAAATCAGTGACTCCATTTATATTGTTGCCTTGTAAAGAAATTGTGTAGGTTTTATTATTGATTGTAGAGGAATAGTCGCCATTTGTCGGCATTATTTCCCAGTAACCATCTCCAGAAACATTATCGATAAGTTGATCATCAGATGTTATGAGAGGTAATCCATTTGTTAAGTTTCCTGAAATGCTTTGGGCATAACCTGAAATATATGAAATGGTGAGGTACTGATCGGTGCCAGGGTTTCCTTGAATGTTGATACTTACTTTTCTTGTATTCAAAGCATCCCCGACAGGAAATAAAACATCATTATTACCATTTCCGAAATACCTTCTTAGTTTTCCAGATATTCTTCCCTCGGTGTACGTTAGCGAACCCTCTGCGCTACTCGAAACACCAATGGTCAGGATATTGTCGCTATTTTGTATGATCCCAGAAGTTAAATTCAAGTTACCAGCAACGGTTAAAGGTGCATTCATCACGAAGTTTCCTGAAGTTTTATTTAGAATTAAATTGTTTAAGGATGTACTCCCTGTACCATTTAGTTCTTGGTTACCAACTCCATTGATCGTTAAACTTCCAGAACTTGCATTTAGTAAACCGTTATTTTCAATGTTGCCAGAAATTGTAATGTTACCCTCAAGGTTGGTGTTGGATTCATCACTTATAAACAAGGATTCAATATTAGATGAAATGGTTAGGCTGGAGGATGCACTCACACAAAAGCCGGATTCGTTATTTGATTGGACATATATTTTATCTGTGTTGCCTGGGGTAGAGGAAGTTTCTCTCAGCCATTTAAAACCATCCCATTTGTACCAGTTACTTGCCTCGCTGTATTGGTCATTAGCCAATCCACCCCAAAGCCATGATGTACTTTCTTGTAGATCTGTCAGGTTGGATGTGTTTGGCTGATTGAATAGAGCGTTTATTTCAGCTGTGCTTCCCGCACATGCTCCAAGGCTTGATGTCCATGTTAGGTTTTGAGACGAATTAAATGTGTTGGTTGTAAAAGTGGTACTCGCATCGGTTGGTGAAGAAAAAAGACCTAGTCCATTCGAATGAGACCAGGATCCAGAGCCATCAGCAGCATCAGTTTGGACTGTAATACTTATTTCACCGCATGTTTCTATCCCTGTTACGTTTGACGAAGAGGTAATACTTGGAGGCGTTTCTACGGTAATATTAATATTGTCGGTTGCGATACACCCATTATTCGTTGAGACAGTAAGATCGTATGTTGTATTGGTGGTAGCTGAACAATTTGGATTCAGTAACGAGGTATTATTAATATTGGTTGCAGGTGACCAAGAATAACTCAAAGGAGATGTAATTAGGATTGCATAATCCTCAACTTCACCATCGTAACCTGTTTCACATGCTAATGGAATCCCATCTCCATCCCACTTACATGCGGTTCTCACTTTGATGTAACCTGGTGTCGTATTTGAAGGGACTGTTATGGATAATGGAGAAAGAGAGGTTATTCCATCTGTTGAATTGGTAGTTGACCCCATTTGGTAAGCTTCAGAATCTTCAAAAATATCATTTCTATTCCAGTCGAACCAGACAGTACCAAGAATTGTCCAGTTTCCTGCAGAGTTAATGCGCATTGATAGTCCATTGGCGTATGACGAGCCGGCTAAAGCCTCACCGATGATCGTGCCGCTGTAATCTGTGTATGCCTGAGTTTTTGCTGATGAATTATTTATAGTTGTTTCACCATTAAAACTGAAGTTAGTAATAGCGGTGGTGAAATCCATATTTCCCGCGGATGCGCAATGACTATAATTCCCATCATTGTATGACAAGGTTGCTGAGGCGTTTAACACGGTATTCGAACCATTACACAGGGATAATGCATTTCCTGCATTGACATTTAACGTAACCTCTGAGCAAGCATCAGGGACGGTCATAAAGTAACGAACAGATGCCGAAAAATTTAAATTCTTACAATCTTTTTTTGTGAGTAGGAGGGCATAGGTACCAGTGGTTGGGCAGAGCCATATGATTTCGGATTGTTTGCCATTAGCACCACAGTCATTATCGCTTACTTCAAGCTGTGTACCACCTGTAGCAGAGGCGTACAAGCGGAGTTTGGTGTCTCCGGTGCTTGTGTTACATGTTGCGAATTCGTAAGTGTTACCTGCTGTAGCATCAAATTCAAAAACGCGCCGTCCGTTAGAGTAGGCTGTTGTTGTTTGTGTTGTCTCAGTAATTGTTATATTTTCAGAAGTTGTTCCGTTGTTACAAAATTGACTAAAAATATTTTGCGTGTTGAAGAGGAATAGAAGTACCGCGGAAATGGAACTTCTCAGTAATGTTTTATAGTATGTAAATGCACTCATAACTTCTTATCTCTCGCAAAATAGACGTGAGTGAAGTCATCAAAGTTGCATTACGGCAATAATCATGCCGTTGCTCTTTATTTATCAGTAAATAGAAATCTTTTGAACCTTTCTTGAGGCATTACTTAAATCTAAGTTCAAGTAATAAATACCTGGATTCAAGTTGTGTTCAATATTATGGATGTTAATTCCTTTGAAAGTGATAATCTCTTTTGTAAAAACCAAATTACCTTTTGTATCTGTGATTGAAACACGAGCTGCTTTGTCTTCGTCAGTATCGTATGAAATCAATTTGAAAGTTCCAGAGCTTGGATTCGGATACACTGAGAAGTAACCTTCAGACGTTGCCTGACAGTTTGCATTTAAAATCAAGTTATCATAGACTACTGAGGCGCCATCAATATCATTTTGTGTCAACCTATAGTAGTTGTTTCCTGATACCGCTCCATTGTGTGTGTAATTGTATGTAAGTAGCGTATTGCTAAATCCTGCTGCTGGTTCCGTATGAATCGTCTTCCAGTCTACACCATCTCGTGAGTAGGCTACTTCAAAGTCTTCACTGCTATGCTCAGAAGCCGTCTGCCATACCAAATCAACAACACCTTCATTACATCCACCATTGAAAGAAATCAGCTCAACAGGTAATGCATTGCCATTGCCGGTTCCGGCGCCAAAGAAACTAAA